>NZ_JBWKCA010000013.1:29467-236778 GCF_056436715.1 Streptomyces sp. NPDC043176 | reverse complement strand
CACCGACGAACCCAGCAGATCCGCCCCCATCCCCACCCACTGCGCACCCTGACCAGGAAAGACAAACGCCGTCCGGCCCTTCACCGCTCCACCGACAGCCGTCACCAGATCAGGGCTCGACTCACCGCGGGCCAGGGCCTCCAGACCGGCCACCGCCCCCTCACGATCCGCCGCCACCACCACGGCACGATCCGCCAGGGCACCACGGGTCATCACCAAAGACCGCGCGATACCGGCGAGTTCGTCCTCGGCGCGTTCCGACAGGAACCCCGCCAACCGGGCGGCCTGACCCGCCAAAGCAGCCTGACCACGCCCCGACACGAGCAACGGCACGACACCGCCGAATACAGCGGAGCCCTCCCCCGAGGGGAGAGCCTGCTCGGGCGCCTGCTCCAGGATGACGTGCGCGTTCGTACCACTGACACCGAAACCAGAGACGGCCGCACGACGGGGATGTCCCGTCTCGGGCCACTGCCGGGCCTCGGTGAGCAGCTCCACCGCACCCGCCGACCAGTCCACCTGAGGAGTCGGCTCGTCCACGTGCAGCGTGCGCGGCAGGACACCGTGACGCATCGCCTGCACCATCTTGATCACACCCGCCACACCCGCAGCCGCCTGCGTATGACCGATGTTCGACTTCAACGACCCAAGCCACAACGGCCGCCCCGCGTCACGGCCCTGACCATAGGTCGCGATGACCGCCTGCGCCTCGATCGGATCACCCAACGGCGTCCCGGTGCCATGCGCCTCCACCACATCGACCTCACCGGCCGCGAGCCCCGCGCTCGCCAGCGCACGCCGGATCACCCGCTGCTGCGACGGACCGTTCGGCGCGGTCAGCCCATTCGACGCACCATCCTGATTCACCGCCGAACCCCGCACCACCGCCAGCACCCGGTGCCCGTTGCGAACCGCGTCCGACAACCGCTCCAGCACCAGCACACCCGCACCCTCGGCCCAGCCGGTGCCGTCGGCAGAAGACGAGAACGCCTTGCACCGGCCATCGACAGCAAGACCACGCTGGCGCGAGAACGCCACGAAGGCATCGGCCCCCGGCATCACGGTCACACCACCGGCCAGCGCCAACGAGGACTCCCCCGAGCGCAGCGACTGCGCCGCCATATGCAGAGCCACCAGCGACGACGAACACGCCGTGTCCACCGTCACCGCCGGGCCCTCAAGCCCCAGCACGTACGACACCCGGCCCGACAGCACGCTCCCCGCGCCACCCGTCATCAGGTAGCCCTCGACACCCTCGGGGGCACCGCCCACTTCGCTCGTGTGACCGTCCGCGTAGCCCTGGTGCATGGCCCCGGTGAAGACGCCGACGGGCTTGCCGCGCAGGGTGGCCGGGTCGATCCCGGCCCGCTCCAGCGCCTCCCAGGAGGTCTCCAGGATCAGCCGCTGCTGCGGGTCCATCGCCAGCGCCTCACGCGGCGAGATCCCGAAGAACCCCGCATCGAACTCCGCCGCGCCGTAGAGGAAACCACCCTCCCGCGTGTAACTCGTACCCGCGTGATCCGGATCCGGGTGATACAGGTTCTCCAGGTCCCAGCCGCGGTCCTCCGGGAAGCCCGAGATCGCGTCGGTCTCCTCGGCCACCAGGTGCCACAGCTCCTCCGGAGACGAGACACCACCGGGCAGGCGGCAGCCCATCCCCACGATCGCGATCGGCTCATCCGCGCCGAAGACCGTCGTGATCGGCTGCTCGACGGACTCCACGGCGCCGAAGAGCTCACGGTGGAGCCGCTGTCCGAGGGACTCGGGCGTGGGGTGGTCGAACGCGACGGTGGCGGGCAGCCGCAGACTTGTCGCCCGGGCCAGCCGGTCGCGCAGTTCCACTGCTTTCACCGAGGTGAAGCCGAGATCCTTGAAGGCTCGGTCCGCGGTGACCGCCTGGGGGCCTGACAGGTCGAGGAGTTCGGCGACCTGCTCGCGGACGAGGTCGACCAGCTGCCGCTTCCGTTCCTCCTCCGCCAGGCTGCCCCAGCGATGGTCGGCGTCGGGGTCCTCGTGCCCGTCTGTTGCCTCCCTGGTCGGTCCCGCCGAGGCGTCGGCCGGCGTCCGCATCAGGAGCGGCACGGAACTGTCCGGCACGGCCTCCGGGTCCAGCTCCAGCATGACGAGCTCCGGCCGGCCCGCGCCGAGGGCCGCGTCGAAGGCCGCCAGTTCCTGGCGTCGGGTCAACGAGGCGGTGCCCTGGTCCGATCCCCATCCCAGGGACAAGGCCGGGACGCCTTCGGCATGGAGCTGCCGGGCCAAGGCGCCGAGGAAGGCGGCCGATGCCAGGGCGTCCGCGTCTCCCCGGCCGGTGATCGCCGTGGCGGACGGGCACAGGACGAATGCCGACAGATCGCCGTCACGGGTGAGCTCGCGCAGGTTGCGTACCCCGGCAACGGTGGCCGTGAGCCGGTCCTGGCCGGGGCCGGGCTCAGCGGCGTGCACGATCGCCCGTACCGGAGCAGCGGCCTTGGCGAGAACCCGCTTCAGCTTCGCCCGGTTCGTCAGGTCGCACTCGACCAGCAGGGTCTCGGTTCCCGACTCGGCGAGCCTGGCCCGTGTTTCGGCCGCCAGGCTGATGCGTCCGGGTGATGCGACCAGGAGAATCCCGGTGACGCCGTAGTTGTCGGCCAGGTGCTCGGCGATGGCCGCGCCGCGCGGGGTGTCCGCTCCCGTGACGACCACGGTGCCCGGCTCGTCGAGGGACAGCCGAACGCCGGGCCCGGCTTCGGTGGCGACCCGGGCCGGACGGGGCACCAGGATGACTCCGTCACGCACCGCGAACTGCCGGTCCCCCGCGGCCACGGCGGTCGGCAACGCCGAGTGGGGGGAGAGGTCGTCGTCCAGGTCGGCGATCAGAACGTTGCCGGGGTGTTCAGCCTGCAGTGAGCAGAGCAGGCCCCAGAGGGCGGCCGTGGGCGGGTCCACCGGGTCGTCGGCACCGGTCACCACCGCACCGCGGGTGGCGACGACCAGCAGGGAGTCCGCGAGGCCCCGGTCCGCCGACCAGGTCCGGACCCACTCGGTCACCTCGGCGGCGCTCTCGCGGAGTGCGTCGCCGCCCCGGCCCACGGGGGGTACGGCCAGGAGGGCCACCGCGGGTACCGGTCCGCCGGCCGCGACATCCGCGCGCAGTGCGTCCAGGTCCCTGTGGATGCGGGTCCGCGCCCCGGCGGATTCCAGACCGGGTGCCGCCTGTGCCGCCTCCTGACCCAGCAGCGCCCAGTCGCCCGGGACAGGTTTCGTCTCAGCCGGCCGGGGCACCCAGTCCGTCCGGAGCAGCGACTCGTGGTAGGTGTCGCTCACCGCCCGCAGCCGCGCCGGAAGTTCGAGCAGTCGTCGGCGGGTGATCTTCCCGGAGGCGGTCCGCGGGATCTCGCGGATCTCGTACAGTTCCTCCGGCACCTTGAAGGCCGACAGTTGCTCCCGGCACGCCGCGAACGCCTCGGCGGGGTCGAACCCCTCGGCTGCCGGCACCACGAAGGCGATCGGCACCTCCCCGAGCACCTCGTGGGGCCGGCCGACGACAGCGGCGTCGGCAACGCCGCGGACCGTGCGCAGTACGTTCTCGACCTCGACCGGGTGGATGTTCTCGCCCGCCCGGATGATCAGTTCCTTGATCCGCCCGGTGACTGTGAAATACCCGGCGTCGTCACGACGGGCGAGATCGCCGGTGTGGTACCAGCCGTTCTTCAGAGCCTCCGCGGTGGCCTCCGGCTGGTTGTGGTAGCCGGACATGACGTTCGGCCCGCGGACCCACACCTCGCCCTCCACACCGTCCGGCACGTCAAGGCCGGTGCGGGGGTCGACCAGCCGGACCCCGAGGCCGACCACGGGCAGCCCGCAAGAGCCCTCGACCCGGGCCCCGGAGGGCCAGTTGATGGTGATGGAGCCGCAGGTCTCGGTGCTGCCGTAGGCGTCGATGAGCGGCACGCCGAAGGTCTCCTCGACCGAGCGGCGAAGCGCTGCCGTTGTGATGGCGCCACCGACCAGGCCGACGCGCAGCCCCGGCACCTCGAAGCCACGGCTGCGGGCCTCACGGACCAGGCGGTGATACATCGTCGGGACGCCCGCGATGACCGTGAATCCCTCGTCGCCCCAGATGTCCAGGACGTCTCCCGCCGACAGCCCGTCGACGATTCGGGCCGAGGCACCGGTCGCGGTCACCGACAGCACGCAGGCGATGTGGGAGAGGCTGTGGAACAGGGGAAGCGGCCACAGGACCCTGTCCTCGTGGGACAGCCCGAGCACGGGTGCGTAGCAGGCGGCCACCGACCACAGGCAGTTGCGCGTGGTGGAAAGCACGCCTTTGGGCATGCCGGTGGTGCCTGACGTGTAGAGCATCCAGGCGGTCTCGTCCAGCCCGAGGTTGTCGTAGGCCGGGGAGTCGGGTTCCGACGTCGCCAGGTTCTCGTACGACAACGTGCCGGCCGGTACCGGGTCGTGGCCGACCACCAGGACGGTCAGCGGGAACAGGGTCGTCTGGACGCGGCGGATCTGGTCCAGGTGGAATGCGTCGGTGATGATCACCCGGGCGCCGCTGTCCTCCAGGAGGTAGGCCAGTTCGACGTCGGAGGAGCGCGGATTGAGCGGGACTCCGATCGCGCCCGAGCGGGCGATCGCATAGTAGCTCTCGACCATCTCCACCCGGTTGCCGAGCAGCATGGCCGCGCGGTCGCCGGGACGCAGCCGCAGATCCGCGAGATGTCCGGCCAGTCGCCGTGAGCGGGTCTCCAGATCGGCGTAGCTCAGCGAGCGGTGGTCATCGCGATAGGCGGTTTTCGGACCGAGTCTGGCGGCCTGCGTCCGAAGAAGATCGTGCAGCGGTCGCACCAACTCTGTGCGCAGCATCCGATACCCCCGACGTTCCTATACACGCTTTGACCAGGCCATATGAAGAATGCAAGCCGCGACGTAGGGGATGGAACCCCTAACAGCCCCTAGGAGCGGGCACCAGTCATGTGACCGGTGACGCCCCCTCGAAGTCGTTGTCCGGGACTGCGGTGGGGCGCACCCGGTCGTGCGGGCGGATGCCGGATAGGGGGTCTCTGCCGGTGGGTCGTGGCCGACGCGGCCTGGGCGCGCACCGACGCCACCCCCGCTCGAGCCGAGTGCGGAGGCCCGGTCTGCCGCGGCAGGCACGCGTATGGCCGCCCCTTCCGGACGACTTCGGACCGGGCCGGTCCTCCCGGTCCTGAAGTCCTCGTCACACCCTCACGATCGGGGTGTCGCGAAGGCCACGAGGTCCGAATCCCTCATGCCTCCTTGGGCATCCCCGCAAGGGCGGCGGCGACCGCCGCCTCGGGCACGTCCGCCACCAGTTCCGCTCCCTCGGGGCCGTCGAGGACGAAGGAGAGTCCGGTGGTGGCCTTCTTGTCCAGCCGCATCAGGGCGATCAGATCGGCCGGTGCCACGCCGGCGGGCAGGCGTGCCGGAAGGCCGTAGTGCCTTACCACGTCCAGGTGTTCGGCGACCCGCGCCTGCGGGATGCGGCCGAGCGCCCCGGCGAGCCGCCCCGCGAAGACCGTGCCGATGGCCACTGCCTCGCCGTGCCGCAGCGAGAAGTCGGTCGCGCGCTCCAGTGCGTGGCCCAGGGTGTGACCGTAGTTGAGCAGGTGTCGCAGACCCGTGTCCCGTTCATCGGCCGCGACGATCTCGGCCTTGCGGCGCACACTCGCGACGATCTGCTCGGTCAGCGGCAACGGGCGCAGATCGCCCGCCCCGATGAAGTGGCACCGGGCGATCTCACCGAAGCCGTTGGTCATCTCCCGGGCCGGCAACGTGGTGAGGTAATCGGTGTCGCAGAGCACCGCCGTCGGCTGCCAGTACGCGCCCACCAGGTTCTTGCCCTCGGGAAGGTTGACCGCGGTCTTTCCGCCGACACTGGCGTCCACCTGCGCCAGCAGCGACGTGGGCAGGTGGATCACCGGCACCCCCCGGTGGTAGAGCGCGGCGGCCAGGCCCGCCGTGTCGGTTGTGGTGCCGCCGCCGACGGCGACCACCACGTCGGCCCGGGTGAGTCCGAAGCGGGCGAAGTGGCGGCAGTAGTCCTGTACGGCTGCCAGGGTCTTCGCCTCTTCGCCGTCCGCCGCCGGAAGCAGCAGCGAGGGAACTCCCGGGTCCGGTGTCCACTCCGGCGGACGGGCGGAGATCACCACCGCCCGCCGCGCACCGAGGCCCGCGACGATCGCCGGGAGCGCGTTTCTGGCTTCCGGGCCGATGTGTACGTCGTACGACCGCTCGCCGAGCGGGACGCGGATGGTTCGAGCGGTGCCGGTCATCGCGCCGCGTCCAGGCACCAGGTGAGCAACTCCTCCGGACTCTTCAGGGCGGCGTAGGGCTCGGCCGCCAGCAGTGGCGCCGGGTCGCTCTCGCCCCACAGCGCCGCGAGTGCCGTGACGCCGGCCGCACGGGCGCTGGCGAGGTCGCTGACCGCGTCGCCGATCATCACTGCGTCCGCCGCATCCACCTCGAGCAGTTCCAGAGCTCGCAGGACGATGTCGGGCGCGGGCTTGGAGTGGGCCACCTCGTCCGAGCCGATCACGTGGTCGAACAGCGACAGCACGCCGAGGGTGTCGAGCAGCGAGCGGGCACGGGGACCGCTCTTGCCGGTGGCGACCGCGAACCTGAGGCCGTGCCGGTGGAGCGCGCCCAGCATCTCGGACACCCCGTCGAACATGCGGACGCGATGGGCCAGCCGATAGCTCTCCCGGACGAACGGCTCCTCCATCTCCAGAGGCAAGTTCATGATCTTCATGATGTCCGGGAAGTACCGGCCGAGGTGCTGGCTGTATTCCGCGAAGGGCGGCTCACCCGCGCCGACGACCTCTTTGTGGGCGATCTCGAACGCCTCGCGCATCACCCCGAAGCTGTCGACGAGCACGCCGTCGAGATCGAAGATGACGGCCCGCAAGGCCGTGCCCGGCGAACGGACATCGGCACCGTTGATCTGTTCCCTGTTCATGCGGGCACCTCTTCGGACTTTCGCGAGCCGGCCGCACGCGCCGCGGACTCATAGATTCGTTCGATTACGTCGATGGTTCGGCGGGCCGCCGCCACGGCCCTGCCTCGCTGCGCCTGATCGGCCAAGAGACCGGCGAGTGCGTCGATCTGCCGGTCGTACTCGGCGCCCACCGGTTCCTCGTCCAGTGGGACCGTCGCGATCCGCCCGTCCTGGGTGAACGTCAGGGACGACCCGCCGAGCCGGTTCGGGCTGAATCCGAACGTGCAGCCCAGGACCGCCGTCCCCGCGCTGCCGTGTACCTCCACCGTGGTGCTGTCGTGTGCGGCGTGCGAGGCCCAGCTCGTGAGCAACGACACCGAGACGCCGGATTCGGTCACCAGGAACGCGCGGGCGGTGTCCTCCACATCGGCCGACTCCGTGCCCGCAAGCTCCGGCTCCTCCTCCCGCCACGTGGCCCGCGAGGCGCGGCGGTTCACGAAGTCGTGCGTCGTGGCCGCGACCACCTGGTCGAACTCCAGCGGGCCCAAAAGGAACAGGGCGGTGTCGAGCAGGTGCCAGCCCAGGTCCAGCAGCACCCCACCGCCGGCCTCGTCGTGCCGGGTGAACCAGTCGGTGCCCGGCACACCGTTGGCCCGGACCCAGGCCAGCCGGAGGTGACGTACGTCGCCCACCGAGGTGACCAGCCGCCGCAGTGCCAGGATGTCCGCGCGACACCGGGCGGCGCTGCCCGCGATGAGGACCGCGCCGCCCTCCTGCTCGGCCAGGGCCAGCTCGTCGGCCTCCGCGCGGGAGAGGCAGACCGGCTTCTCCAGGAAGACCGGGATCCCCCGGCGCAGCAGGGCACCGGCCACGGAGCTGTGGGCGTGGTTCGGCACCGCGACGATCGCGAGGTCGACCAGGTCCGGCGAGAGCTCCCCGGGATCGGAGAGCACGCGGACACCCGCGGTGTCGTCGGCGAAGGCCGCCCGTGCGGCCGAGCTGGGGTCCACCACGGTCGTGACGGTCATGCCCGGGTGAGCGGCGAGCCGGGGAAGCCAGATCGTCCGGGCCGCCCAGCCGAGCCCCACCACGGCCACCCGGAGGCTCAAAGCCGCCCCAGTACGTCGGCCACCACGTCCGCGATGGCGTGCATCTGCTCTTCCGTGCCGAGCAGCGTCCGATGGTGCAGCCAGACGCAGTCCCGGGTGAGCTCCTCACTGATGGGGCAGCGGCGGGCGATGTCCTCCGCCGACTCGTCGGGGGCTGCCAGCTCCCAGAAGGCCGGGGTGCGGTAGACGGCCCGGAAGGCGGCGAAGGCCGGCAGCCCGCGCTCGATCAGCGCGTCGACCAGTGCGTTGCGCCGCTCCTCGGTCAGCCCGGGGATGCGGAACATGGCCATGTAGTGCGGGTTGCGGGTGCAGCGCTCGTCGCCACCCTGGGGCACGACGCCGGGGATCTGCGCCAGCAGCCCGCTCAGCAGCGGCCAGCGCTTCTGCCGGGTTTCGATCTGTTCGTCGAGCCGGGAGAGCTGGGCCCGCAGCACACTGGCCGAGAACTCATTCATCCGGAAGTTGGAGCCCGACGTCCTGTGCAGGTAGGAGCGATCCGTCCGGGGCCGTCCGCAGCTGTGCCGCAGGAAGGCGAGCTCGTACTGCTCGGCCTCGGGGAAGGTCACCGCGCCGCCTTCGCCCGCGGTCATGAGCTTCCCGTTCTGGAAGCTGAAGGCGGCCACCGAGCCCAGGTCCCCGACCCGCCTGCCGCGCCACTCGGCACCGTGCGCGTGCGCGGCGTCCTGGATGAGCGGGACCCCGGCGTCGGCCGCCAGCTTCCCGAGCCCGTCCATGTCGCTGACCAGCCCCGCCATGTGGACCGGCATGATCGCCCGGGTGCGCGGGGTGATGGCGGCCGCCGCGGCCGCCACGTCGATGCAGTAGGTGTCGGGGTCGACGTCCACCGGCACGGCGACCGCGCCAAGCCGCTGCGCCGCCTGTGAGGAGGAGATGAAGGTGAAGGCGGGGACGATGACCTCGGCACCCGGGCCCACCCCGAGTACCTGGAGGGCGAGTTCGAGCGCGTGGGTTCCGGTGGTCACCGCCAGGGCGTGTCCGGCCCCGTGGTAACCGGCGAACTCCTCCTCGAACAGATCGACCTCGTTGCCCCCGATCCGCCACCACTGTCCTTGCTCCAGGGCACGCATCAGACCGACGCGTTCCTCGTCGCCGAACTGAGGCCATTGCGGGAATTCCAGATTCTGTGACGAAATTCCAGCCACGATCAACCTTTCCATTTGACAGAAGCAAGTTTACTGCGGCTCATTAATCCAGCAGGCAGGAATGGCGACAACCCCCTACGCCAACCCCTAGTGGCCCCTATCTTTCGAGCTGGTCGGGCAATTGATCGAGGCCGGCCCGGCCACCCTCTCGACCGGAGTATGCTGACCGCGCTTCACCATGCGACTGATTCATCTATTACCCGACGAAACATCGAGGTCGGCCTTGAGTGAAATTCTGCTGCTGAATGGACCGAACCTGGGAATACTCGGGCGCCGCGAGCCCGAGATATACGGGTCGGAAACATTGGAGGATATTCGGCAGGCAGTGACCGAGGAGGTCGCCGGACGTGGCTGGACGGTCGTCTCCAAGCAGCACGACTGCGAAGGCGAGATGGTCCGGACGGTGCAGGACCATTACGACGCGGTGGGCGCCATCATCAACCCCGGCGCACTGATGATCGCCGGCTGGAGCCTGCGGGACGCCCTCGCCAACTATCCCCGGCCGTGGATCGAGGTCCACCTCTCCAACATCTGGGCGCGCGAGGGTTTTCGGCACCAGTCGATCCTCGGCTCGCTCGCCGGCGGTGTGATCTTCGGCCTCGGGGCGGACGGCTACCGGCTCGCCGCCCGGGCCCTCGTCGGCATGAACGGCCGGTGAGCGCCATGGCACTCCAGGGACAGACCGGTCGCGACCGGTTCGACAGCGACGTCGTCATCGTCGGGTACGGTCCGGTGGGCCAGGTGCTGTCGATCCTGCTGGCCCGGCAGGGGTGGCGAGTCACCGTCGTCGAGCGGTGGGAAGCCCCTTACCGGCTGCCCCGGGCGACCTCTTTCGACGGCGAGACCGCACGTACCCTCGTGGCCTTGGGCATCGATCCCTCGTTCGCCGGGACAGCCGAACCGGTGGACGCCTACGACTGGCGCAATGCCGCCGGCGCCACTCTCCTCCGCCTGGACTTCTCCGAAGTCGGGATGCACGGCTTTCCGGATGCCCTGCATTTCCAGCAGCCCGAGCTGGAGAACGCCCTCCGCGCCCGCGCCTCGGCGTTCGAGAACCTGCGGGTGTACCGCGGCCGCACCGCGGTCTCCGTCACCGACGACGGTGACGGCGTCACACTGATCACCGAGGCCGCGGACGGCGAGCGCTCCAGCCTCACCTCCGCCTGGCTCGTCGGCTGCGACGGAGCCAACAGTTTCGTGCGCGAGTCCATGGGGGTCGGCCGGATCGACCTGGACTTCTCGCACGACTGGCTGCTGTGCGATGTGGTCCTGAACGAGCCGCGCGACTTCGTCCCCATCAACACCCAGATCTGCGATCCGGCCAGACCGACGACGGTCGTCGGTGGGGGCCCCGGCCGCCGCCGGTGGGAGTTCATGCGCCTGCCGGACGAGAAGATCGACGACCTCGACCGGCCCGAGACCGCCTGGCGCCTGCTCGAACCGTTCGACGTCACCCCGGACAACGCCGTCCTGACGCGACACACCGTCTACACCTTCAAGGCGGAGCTGGTCGACACCTGGCGCAAGGGGCGCCTGCTGCTCGCCGGTGACGCCGCGCACTCGATGCCGCCGTTCGCCGGCGCCGGCATGTGCTCCGGAATCCGGGACGCGCTCAACCTGTCCTGGAAGCTCGATCTCGTCCTCAAGGGCGCCTGCGAGGAGCGGTTGCTGGACAGCTACGGCGTGGAGCGAGGCGATCACGTGCGCCGGACCACCGAGCTGTCCGTGCAGCTGGGAAAGATCATCTGCATCACCGACGAGGCCGAGGCCGAGCGCCGGGACGTCGCGCTGACAGCCGGCCGCATGCCCGACCGTTCGGTGGCGCTCGCCCTGCGCGACGGACTGTTGCGCCGGACCGTCGGGACGGTCGCCGCGCCGCCCACCGGATCGGTGGTGCCCCAAGGCCGCGTCGCCAGGGGCGCGGTGTCGGGACTCTTCGACCACGTGGTGGGAACGGGCTTCGTCCTGCTGGCAACCGTCGCCCCGGGCTCCGTCCTCAGCCCCGAGCGGAGTCGATTCCTCGCCGACCTCGACACGCACATGGTCCAACTGGTTCCGGACGACTCCGGGGTGCGGAGCGGGGAGGACACCTGGATCGACCTGGATGGCGTCTACCTCTCGTTCCTGGCGTCCACCAAGGCGCAGTTCGTGCTGGTACGGCCGGACCGCCATGTCTTCGGAGTCGCCCGGAACGCACGCGAACTCGCTGCCACGGTCGACCAGTTGAAGAGCCAACTGGCCCTCTCGGAGGTGCGCGATTCTTCTCGGCATTGACATCGGCGGCACCAAGGTCGCCTTCCGCGCCGAGCCGGACGGCGCCGACGCCCACGAATCGTCCTTCACCTGGCCCGAGTCCAGGCGGACCGCCGATGACATCACCGCTCTCCGCAGGCACGCGGAGGAGGTCCGGGCCCGTACGGGGCAGCCCGTCGCGGCCGTGGGAGTCGCGGTGCCCGCCACGCTGGACGCCGACGGGCGGGTGACCTCCTGGCCCACTCGCCCGTCCTGGCGGGGGCTCGATCTGGCGACCGTCCTCGGCGAGCTGTTTCCGCGCGCCGCGCTCCACTGGGCCGACGACGGCGATCTGGCCGCTCTGGCCGAGGCTCACGCCTCGGGCCGGGCCGACCTGGTGTACCTGGGAGTCGGCACGGGCATCGGCGGTGGGATCGTCCTGGGCGGGCGCTCCGTCCCGGGTCCGCGGCGGGGTTCGTGCGAGCTGGGCCATCTGATCGTCGCCCGGCAGGGGGAACGCTGTGACTGCGGGCGGCGCGGCTGCGTCCAGGCGGAGGCGTCCGGGCCGGCCACTCTGCGCAGGGCGAGCGCCGCACGTGGTACGCGGGTGAGCTTCGCCGAGCTCCGTCACGGATACGCCGAGGGCGCGGGCTGGGCAGTCGCGGCGGTCGCGCACAGTTGCGCGGCACTGGCGGCCGCCCTGGTCGGCGTGGGCGAACTGGTGCGTCCCGATGCGATGGTGATCGGTGGCGGATTCGCGGCGGGGCTTCCCGGCTTCGTCGAGGAGACCTCCAGGCAGGCGGCTCTGCTGAGCCGGCAGGGACACCCCCCGGCCCCGATCGGGCCGGCGGTGCTCGGGGACAAGTCCTCGCTGCACGGAGCGGTTCTCGCCGCCAGAGGTGGCACCGGCGCCTGACGCGCCGGTGACGGGCCCGGCATCCCGCTCACTCGGACAAGCCGGCCCCGCACCCCCGGTCTCGCTCGGACGCGGCCCGCGTCGAGTCGGGTCCAGGAGTGACGTCGCAGCGGCGAGAGCGGTGACACTCCCGAGCGACATCCTGACGGACAACCGCCTGAGCTTGAGTCTCCCCTTAGGGGAGATGCAAAGGTTGGGGCATGGACGGCGAAACGCTCTACTCGATCGGCGACCTGGCCCGGCGAACCGGGCTGACGGTCAAAACCATCCGCTTTTACTCCGATCGCGGGATCGTGGAGCCGACTGACCGCAACCCGGCTGGTTTCCGCCTCTACAACATCGACGCCGTCGCGCGCCTCGACCTCGTACGGACCCTCCGCGACCTGGGACTGGATCTTTCGACCATCCGGAAGGTCCTTGACCGTGAGCTCTCGCTACCCGAGGTGGCGGCAGCGCACGCCGACGCGCTGGCGGTCCAGATTCGCACCCTGCGCCTGCGACGCGCCGTGCTGACGTCGGTGGCCAAACGCGGGTCCAGCCCTGAGGAGATGGATCTCATGCACAAGCTTGCCAAGCTTTCCGAAGACGAGCGTCGCCACCTGATCGGGGACTTCCTCGGTGCCACTTTCGGCGGTGCGCACAGCGCCTCGTCCTTCGCGGCGATGGGGCGCTCGCTGACCCCCGAGCTCCCCGACAACCCCCGGGCGGAGCAGGTGGAGGCGTGGGTGGAGCTGGCTGAGCTCTCCCAGGACGCCGACTTCCGCTCCCACATGCGACGCATGGCCGACGACGAGGCGGCCGAGCAGGCCCGGAGCATGGTCGGCGGTCCGGGCCGCGACCTCGTCGCGACCGTCCGTGACCACGTTGCTCCGGTCCTCGCGGCCGACGTCACTCCGACCGCGCCCCAGTCCGATCAGATCGTCGCGGCACTGACGGCCCACTTCGCGGACGTCCTCGGCGCCCCCGACGACGTCGAGCTGCGCCGTCGACTCATCAGCAGGCTGGAGACGGCGAACGACCCCCGTCGGGAGCGGTACCTGGAGCTGCTCGCAGTGATCAACGGCTGGCCGGCTCCGGAAAGCCTCGCCCCCGTCTTGGACTGGACCATCCAGGCTCTGCGTGCCCGGACTCCGCACTGATCACACCGCGCCCGCCCCGAGCGCAGCTCGCGCTGGCGCCAGGGCATGTTCGTTCTGCCTGATCACACCCTGCTGGATGCGATCGGGCAGAACGGCCGGCCCAGCCGATCGCCATCCGCCACCCGCCGCCGAACCACAGCAGCCGAGATCACCGCTCACAGGCCCGTTGGGTCACGTCGGCCGCCGGAAGACCCGGCAGGCGCCCTACTTCACCGGCTCCAGGATCGCCACGCACTCCACGTGGTGGGTCATCGGGAAGAGGTCACGGAGAGCGGGGACCAGAGAAAGTGCAGGTCAGAGGGCCTATTCCTGCCTCACCAGCGACCGGTGAAGTCGCCCGAGCGTCAGATGAGCGTCAAAGAGAGCCGGGCCCGCACTTCTGTTAGTGCCGCATCAGACAACGTTCGCCCCACCGAGTATCCCGCATAGCCGTTCGTCGGCGGCGTGCTCGTTCCGCCAGACGAGCGGCTACCACGCTCGGCATTACGCAGGCCTCCGGCAGGGTAAAGCGGACTCGCGAGGAGATGTGGGCCCACCACCTTGAGGGCGGCTGCCCAGTACCACGCACGCGAGGGCCACCTCAACGTGCCCCACAGCCACAGGGAGCTGGCCGACGGCAAAACCGTGCGGCCCGGGGCCTGGATCAGCCAGCAGCGAGTCAAGACCGGGAAGCTGTCGCTTCAGCAGGCGAGGAGCTGTCCGCCTTGGACATGCGCTGGTCGTAGACGAACGGCCGCGGGCATGCTACGCGGGCGGACCGGTGGCTGAGTGATCTCTGCAATTCTCGCTGCGGCGACAGCCCGTAGGCGGTGGCCGGCTCGCGGACGATGCTCAGGCTGCGAACCCCGGCGCCGCGCAAGGTCGCCGTCGCCGGGCGGCTGTCGAGATGAGCCTTGCCGACCGCGCCGATCCGAGACGGCCGTGCGGCTCTCGCAACCGCTGCCATAGGGTGATCGTTTGACTACTGAGAAAGGTGCATCGCCTCGTGAATTCAGTCCGCAAGTCCAGCAGTTCAACCTTGATCGCCGCCCTCGCGATGGTCTTCGCTGCTGGCTGCACCCAGCAGCCCGAGCATGTCAATTCCGCCCCACCAGCCCCGACCGGCAAGCAGGCCTTACCGGCCCGTACCGTCTACGATCCCCCGGCGAAGTTTGACACCCAGGCTGGCGTCCTCATGCCCTGGGAGGCCGCATCCGGGCTACTGGGCGTCAGCGGAACCTGGCTGGGTGACGGCAAGATCCCGGTGGCGCTCCACAAGGACAAGGCCTACGTGGCAAGCCCCGACCGCCTGCTGGCCTTCAGCACGACCACCGGTTCGCTCACAGCCACCATTACTCCCACGGCCGATGCGCTGAGTGTGCTCAGCCGGGACGACCGCAACAACGCCGCTCCTCCGGTCGTCGCCCCAGGAGCCGATCCGCTGGTCCTCGCGCCGTTCTTCGTACGGCGGCCCGGAGTCGGGACCCAGGCAGCCACCAACTTCATCGAGCTCACTGCCACCGACGCGTCCAGCGACAAGGTCGACTGGAGACTGCCCCTGACACTGCCGTCCTGGACAAAGGACGGCAGCCCGCGCACCGTCTCGGTGGTAGGAGCCTCGAAGAAGGTCGCCGTCGTGACGGTCAGCACCGGCGCGTCCTCACTGTTCTCCGCTGCCACCACCTATGGCATCGACCTCACCGCACGCCGTGTCCTGTGGACCAAGGACCAGTTCGAGGCAACCGCCGTAACCGGGAACATCGTGGCAGGCGAGTTGGAGACCTCCGACGGGACCTACGAATCCGCACGCGGTTACGACCTGCTCACCGGCACCGAGCGCTGGCGCGGAGAGGACCGTCTCAACCTCGACGTCACGCCCGCCGGGCCGCACCTCCTCCTCGTCCAGGCACAGAACAAGGACGACTACCGCGTACATATCCAGCAGTTCCTCGATCCCGCGACCGGCACGGTGAAGCACGAGGCCCCGGAGGACATTGCCGGCTCCCGCTGTGACCATGATGGGCAGAACACCGTTGTCTGCTCCTGGAACCAGGGAAACCTCTACAAGGTCTGGGCCTTCAACGACCGCACCGCCTCCCTGCTGTGGCAGCTGCCAGACCAGACTGCCAACCGCGTCGCTCCGCGGGTAACAGCCGTCTGGAACGGGCGGGTCTACGGCAAGACGGACAACGGCCCCCTCGCTCTGGACTCACGGACCGGAGCGGACCTGCCGACCCGCCCAGGTGTCGCCCCCTTCCTCGTCAACGGGTACACCGGACTCGCCCTGTCCCCGGAAGACGACCTGACCGCGTACCCGGCCGCTGGGTAACCGCGATGCTGCCCGGTCGACGCCCCCGGCCGAGGGTGGCCGCCGCCGCACAGAGCCGGGCATCGGATGAGAGCTGCCGGCAAGGCCGCATGCCGCGCCCGCCGCTCCGTCTTTGCTGAAGTTCTTTGGCGGGCTCGCCAATTGGGGAGCCCGCAGGCCTGTCCGGTCTACGTAACCTGGGGTTGGTGAGTACGCTAGAGCCGTCCTTCTACGTCCTCGTAAAACCTCGCCCATGGGTGCGTTGCCGCTGGCAGGATGAGACGCTATGGCAAACGTCTTGATCAAGGATCTACGGGAAATTTCGAAGGGCTTCTCCGAGAAACTGGAAGAGTGGCCCCACATCCCGTGTCCCACGTGCGTGCGGGGGGTCTTGCAACCGGTCCCCGAATCCTTCGTGGAAGAAGAGAGGGTCACCAGTAAGTCCTGGCGCAACCATGAAGCATGGGAGCCCGAGTGGATTCTGGGCGACTTCCTCTGCATCCTCACGTGCCGGAAAGGGACCTGTGACCACGTACGCGTCGTCGGGCACAGCGCGGTCGAAGCGACAGGCAACTGGGAGTGGGAGGGAGAACAGTACGAGCAGCGCTTGACGCCGACCATGTTCTTCCCAGCGCTGCCTCTGCTCGAAAGCCGCCCCCTCTGCCCGAAGGAGGTGGGGGAACGGGTGGATATCGCAGCCAAGATCATTTGGCTCGACCCCAACTCTGCTGCGAACCGGATCCGGTCGGCGGTCGAGGCCCTGATGGACGAGCAGGGGATCATCCGCTACAAGCCCGACCGTAGAGGGAAGCCGTCAAGAATCAGCCTCGACCAACGAATCTCTACGTTCAAGGCAGCGCTGCCAGAGCACGCAGAAGCCGCTGACCTGCTCTTGGCCGTCAAATGGATCGGCAACGTGGGCAGCCATGAGGATCTTCTCCGCAGCCGTGACGTCCTGGACGGAGTCGAGTTCCTGGACCATGCCCTGTCCCTGATCTACGACACGAACCACGACGACATCAAGAAGCGGGCAGCCGACGTAACTGCGCGGCGGGGACGCCCCAGCAGCTGATCCATCGCTGACTCATAGTGACCGTGAGCGCGGGGCAGTCAGGGCGGACGAGCGCGTCCGCGCTCGGCGTCCCGGGTGCGGGCCCCTTGCGGGTCACGCGTTCACCGGCAGCGACCGAACCGGCCCCGGAGGGCCTCCCGGCAGCTGCCGGGCGTGGCCCGCGGCCTACCGCACGTCACACGCCTCGCCACACCTCTGCCGCTCGGTGGAGCGCTGCGGCACGGTTCACCCTGGGTGCCATCTGGCTCCCGCTCTTACTGCACCCGACAGCATTGCGAGACTCCCCCTGGGGTGAATGCTGCGGGCCAGCCTTGGGAATCGTCAGCGCGCCAGTTTGAGGCGTGCAGTCTCTGCGGCATGGGAGGCTGCTTCGATCAACCCGAGTTCGCCGGCGAGCGTTCCCACGAAGGCATTGACCGCCTCGATCGCGCGGCCCTCCATGGTGTCGGGCTCTGCGAAGTACGGCGCGAACTCTCCGGCGCCGATGGTCGCCATGGCGGGCCGACGGGCCTGATAGTCGGCCCACATCGGTCTGTAGACGGCGCGCACTCGGTCGAGCTCGGTTTCGTCGATCTCCTCATGCCGGAGGCGGCGGATTGTCTGCTGGTGGGCCTTCCACATCGCAATGTGGTGCTGGACGGAGACCGGCCCGAAAGGTCCGGGAAGGGCTCGTTTAATCCTCGGCATGCCGGGCTGGACAGGCCAGGGCGAGTTCAACTTTGCAAGGACCGCGGTCAGCCTGTCGATGTCGATCCGGCCAGTCCGCTCGCCTTCCTCGAGGACGAGCTGGGCGGCGCGCCGTTGCTTGGGAGTGGCCGAGGGGTGGGCGAGCTGCTCGACGATGGCGCGGACGTTCTCCCTGCGCCGAACGGCGGTCGTCTGACCGGTGGCGCGCGCGTGGGTACGCCAGGCTCGGCGCGCCTGCGGGGTGAGCACGATCGTGTCGTCGATCAGCCACAGGTACAGCACGACGCGGATCAGGGAGCGTTGCGGGATGCGCCCCAACGGGGAACGCTCTCGGGCTTCGAGAAGTCTGGTGAACAACTCGCGTTGCTCGGGCGGAAAGACTCGCGGATCACTGCCGTGCGCGCTGGCCTTGCGCGGCTCGGGGTTGGCGAGCATGCCGTCCTCGACCCAGGAGGTCACCATCCTGGGACTGGCCTTCACGCCCAGCACGAGCCCGTCAGCAACCAGATCGGCCGAGGTCCCCTCAACCCACGTGGTGGCCTGATTCCCGTTCATGGCGCCGAACTTACACCGAGATTCGAGCCCCGGAAGATGCGTTCAACCCACGTCAGCCATAAGGCTTGGGGCCAGCAGAAACTGCGCCCCGCACCGTATCCCTGGCAGGAACACCCGGTGCGGGGGCAGCCGACTCATCCCCTGAACGGAGACCGTCATGTCCCACCGTACGCACCGTCCCGCCCCGAAGCAGCGACGCGTCCGCCACCGTCTTGTCCAGGGCCTCGGGCAGGCGGCGTTCTACGCCGCTTCCGCCACGTTGGCCGGCGGGCTGGTCCGCGAGCTGCTCCACCTGGTCCACATGTCCGTCTTCTCGTGCTGACCTGAAGACCAGGGAGATGCCGCGTCCGAGCCTGCCGGGCGCGGCATCTCAGTGGCCCCCTAGCTTGACTCTGTCGGTGATCTTGGAGGCGAGGTCAGGTACCGAGGCTTCACCAGGACTTCGAGCCCGTGGCGAGGGCGGCGATCGGCTGCTTGAGCTGGCCGGCCCCCTCGCCGCCGTCCACCGCATCACAGGTCCCCATACCGGTCAGCTCACCGGAGCCCGGCAGTACCGCACCTGACACTGCTACCTTCGCAGCCGTCTCGACACGTACACGACTGCCGCACCCGACCTCTCGCCCGCCCCGACAGCCCTACGCCGCCAACTCGACACCACAGACCTGGACATCGAGCCCAGACTGCTCCACCACGACCTGCAGCCGGGCCACCTCGTCAGGCCCGCGGCCGGCGGGTCGCTGCTGCTGGACTGGGAACTCGCAGCCTTCGGCGAACCGCTGTCCGACCTCGCCCGCCTCGCCGTCTGTCTCGACCTGACCGACCCCGCCGACGTGCTTCAGGTCGCCCACCAGCCCACTCCGAACGCCGTTCGCAGAGCCCAGATGTACTGGCGCATTCATCAGCTCGCCGGCGCAGCCCTCAGCACCGATCCGGTCGTACGGCAACGCGGTCGGGC
Source organism: Streptomyces sp. NPDC043176 (assembly GCF_056436715.1). Lineage (NCBI taxonomy): Bacteria > Bacillati > Actinomycetota > Actinomycetes > Kitasatosporales > Streptomycetaceae > Streptomyces > Streptomyces sp. NPDC043176. Next base: position 217,720 of record NZ_JBWKCA010000013.1, on the reverse strand, counting down.
TCGCCTGGGGCGAGAGCTGTATCCACTCCTTCCCTCGTAAACCACGATCTGTCGCAGGCCCATCGCTGTCACCGCCGCTATAAGCGGGCAAACACCTCCACCCTGTCCACGTGGAACAGGGCGGGAAGTCGTTCATGCGGCAACGATCAAGGGAGTGTCCAGGCGCTCCCAGGCACCGAGGACCGCCTTGTGCGCGTCCGGTTGCAGGTGTGCGTAGCGTTGTGTGGTCTGGAAACTCTCGTGGCCGAGGAGGTGCTGGACCTCGTACAGGGAGACTCCCTTCTGGACGAGCCACGAGGCGCAGGTGTGGCGCATGGAGTGGGGCGGATAGTGCGGGACGGGGAGCTGCTCCCCGTCGGTGTCGAAGTAGTGGGCGTTCTCGATGGCTGGCCACCAGGTCTGGCGGCGCCAGTTGCCGTCATCGAGCCGACGGCCGGCACGGCCCTTGGTGATGGTGGTGAAGACCAGGGCGTCACGGTCGAGTGGATGGACGTGTCGTTCGAGGGCGTCCAGGACGTGTGACGGGAGCGGGACCTCTCGGCGGCTCCTCGAACTCTTGGGGTACTCCTTGATGCCGCTCTTGGTGTTGACCTCCACCACGAACAAGCGGGAACGGCGCTGGTCGATCCGATGGCGATGCAAGCCGGCGAGTTCGCCCCAGCGCAGGCCCGTGTAGAAACCGAGCAGGCACATGGTGCGCCACGGGGCCGGGAGCTCGTCGACGATGCTCTGCGCCTGATCGAGGGTGAACCATTGCGGGGGCTTGATCGCGACCTGCGGCAGGTCGATGTTCCGGCAGGGGCTGACCGCGATGACATCGTCGTCGACGGCCGCACGCATGATGGACGACAGCAGGATGTACGCCCTCTTGATCGCCGAGGCGCCGACCCTCTTCTCGACCAGTCCGCGAATCCAGCTCTGGACGTCCATGCGGGTGACGGCCCGCATCTCCCAGTCGGCCCATTGGGGCAGCACGTGGTTCTTGATGCTGGAGGCGTCGCCGCGCAGCGTGTGGGGCTCGACGACGCGGGCCTGCCACCAGCGGGCGTGCCACTCGCGAAACGCCATCTCGCCCGCTCGGGGGTCCCGCATGCTTCCGCGGGCGAACTGGGTCTCCATGTCGGTACCCCAGGCGCGGGCCTGCGCCTTGAGGGGAAACGACTCGCTGAACCGGTCTCCAGCCCGGTTGCGGACGGTCGCCTGCCATTTGCCGGACTTCAGCTTCCGGAGGTACGTGGTTCCGTTCCTTCCTGTTTCGCGTGCGGAGGGACTCGGTCCTGGTCAGCGGCGGCGCGCGGGCGCGGAGACCGCCCGGCTGTTGATGAAGTCGTCCAGGCTCGCGGCGGGGACGCGGACGCGAGAGCGAGCCGGTCCCGTGCGCAGGTCGACGACGGGCAGCTCGCCGGCGGCGATGAAGCGGTAGACCGTTCGGCGGTCGACGTCCAGAGCGGCGGTGACGGCGGGTATGGACAGCAGGCGCGGGGCCATAGGCGGTTCCTTTGCGTGAGAAAGAGCGACGGGAATTGAGAGATCTAGCCGGGGCGGGAGGCAACAAGCACAGCCGCTGCTGCAAGATCGTCGAATAGGGCTTCTACGTACGTCCGGGATTTCCGAGCGGAGCAGAACAGGAAGCGAGTGGGGCTACGTGTGCGCGGCGGGGAATCTGAAATCGGCGCGTAGGTGAATCGAGCAAGGCGTCCTCTGGGGATGTGGGCAGACTTCTGGCAGGGACCGGCACGACGGGCGTTCCGGGACCCACAATCATCCGGAGAATCCCCGGTTTCGCTAACCGGGGATCGTCGGCTATATTTCGCCCGCCCCGGCCCCCATGAGGGTGTGAGGGCGCTGGCGAGAAGGGCCTGTGGAGCGATTCCGAGGGCTGTGGCGATGGCGACGAGGTCGTCGATGTCGCAGCGGCGGACGGTGCGTTCGATGCGGGAGAGCGCGGTGAAGGTCATGGGGCGGCCGAGTGCGGTGACGCGGGCGGCGAGCTGGCGCTGGGAGTAGCCGCGGGCGGTGCGGGTGCGTTCGATGACATGGGCGGCGGCGTGTCCGGCGGGTCCGATGGCGAGGGGGCGTGGCGGCATGGGTGGTGTTGTAGCTTGCGCGCCGGCCGGTCCGGAAGGGTTTTCCTGTCTGCCGTGAGCGATGCGAATCACCCGGCGATTTTCGGTGGCGATTTCGGTGACCGGGAATCCGGCCCTACAGTTACCGGACTCGCCGAGGCGGCATGCCGACGGGATGTACGGAATTCCAGTGCAAAGTCTGGACTTCTGCGCACCAGGTGTGGCTGTGTTGGCCATGCACCCCGGCACCGCCGGATTCCCCTGTCCTCCCCTGAAAGGTGGTCGATCGCCATCGCCCGTATCCGCACCATCAAGCCCGAGGCGTTCTCGTCCGAGTCGCTCGCGGCGGTGTCGCTGTCCGCCGAGCGGACCTTCTTCGGGCTGCTCACCCAGGCCGACGACCAGGGCCGGTTCCGCGACCAGGCCGCCGTCATCGCCGGCCAGCTGTGGTCGCTGCGCCGCGAGCACGGGCCGGAGGCGGTCGAGGACGACCTGATCCAGCTCGATGACGCCGGGCTGATCTGCCGTTACGAGGGCGGGGACGGCAAGCGGTACCTGCACATCGTGACCTTCGCCCAGCACCAGAAGATCAACCGGCCCAGTGTCGCCCGCACTCCCCCGTGCCCGCACCACGATCTCGGGATTCCGCGCGAGCCCTCACCACAGATGCGGGGAGCCCTCGCGGAGACTTCCGCGAGTAGTCCGGGAGGGCTCACTGAGCCTTCCGTGACACGACTGGGAGGAGTGACCGAGCCCTCCGTGAACGGCGAATCCGCAGGTCAGAGTCGATTCCGTGAGCACTCACCGCAGTCTCAGGGAGGGCTCCCCGAGCCCTCCGTGAGCCCTCACCGTCCGGATCTAGGACCTAGGAACAGGGATCTAGGATCTACCCCGTTGGGGGGCGCAAGCGCCCCCGCGCCCGACTCGGTCTCGGTCTCGGTGAAGGACCTGATCGGCGAGTACGCCGCCGGGTGCACCCATCGCCCGCCGCAGGACGTGCTCAGCCGCCTCGGCCGCGAGGTGAGGAAGCTCCTCAACGAGGGCATCGCCCCGGACCACATCCGCGCCGGCCTCGACCGCCACCGCACCAAGGGCCTGCACCCGAGCACCCTGCCCAGTCTCGTGCACGAGGCCATGAACGCCGTCCCGGCCGCCACCGCTGCCCACCGGCCGTGGACCAACCCCACCGACACCGCTGCCGCCTACGGAGGTGAACTCTGACCGCCGCCCTCACCCGCGATCCGCAGCAGCCCGCCCGGATCACCGGCCGACTCGGCAACATCCTGGCCCAGCGCGGCATCGCCCCCGACACCGCCGCCCAGGAGCCGGTACCTGAGCCGGTCACCGCACTGGAACTGGCCGAGGCCCGTATCCCCGCCCGCTTCCGGCACGCCCTCGCCGACCACCCCCAGGTCACCGCCTGGGCGGACGAGATCGCCCGCGCCGGACGCCCCGGCCCCGCCGGCGCGCCGGGCATCGCGGAGGGCCCCTCGCTGCGGATCGTCGGCCCGACCGGCACCGGCAAGACCCACCAGGCGTACGGCGCCATCCGCACCCTGCTCGCCGCCGGAGTCCGCCTGCGCTGGGAAGCCATCACCGCCGCCGACCTCTACGCCCGCCTGCGCCCACGCCCCGGGTTCGACAGCGAGCGCGACCTGCAGAGCCTGATGCGCTGCCCTCTGCTGCTCCTGGACGACCTCGGCGCGGCGAAGACCAGCGAGTGGACCGAGGAGCTCACCTACCGGCTGATCAACCACCGGTACGAGCACCTGCGCCCCACCCTGATCACAAGCAACCTCACCACCGACACCCTGCGGGCAGCCCTCGGCGACCGCGTCGCCTCCCGCCTGGCCCAGATGACCGAACGCGTCACCCTCGACGGCGACGACCGCCGCCGCCGCCAAAAGCCCACCGCCTGACACTCGCCGCTACGTCGCGGCAGCTCCCTCTCCCAGCGTCCGTCCCGACCTCGACGGCCGCCTCACCACCCTGCCCTTGGAGCCCCCCGCTTGACCTCGCCTTCCCCTGCCCCGCACCCCGCCGACCGCTACACCCTCCTCGCCGCCGGTGCCGTGATCATCGCCCTCACCGCCGCCGCTTTCTGGCTCTCCTACGCCCACCTCGCCGAGGTCGCCGGAGACCACGGCCTCGGCAACTCCCCTGCCCGCATGTGGGCCTGGCCCGCCACCCTCGACGCCTTCGTCGTCGCCGGCGAACTCCTCATGCTCCGGGCAGGCCTGCGCCGCAAGCCCGACTGGTGGGCCATCGCCCTCACCGCCACCGGCTCCCTCGGCTCCATCGCCCTCAACGTCGCCGGCGTCACCGGCACCCGCGACCCCTCTGACGTCCCCGTCCTCGACTACGTCGTCGCCGCCGTACCCCCGACCGCAGCCCTCCTCGCCTTCGGTGTCCTCATGCGCCAGATCCACCAGCACCTCGCGCAGCCGAACCACGAGGCCGACCCCAGCCGCCTCCAGGCAGCAGGACCTGCGATGACCGAGCACCCGCGAGAAGGGGACCGTCCCCGCCCGCATCCCGTCCCCGCCCCGTTCGCCGCCGAAGACACGGACCGCGCGGCCGAGGCAACCGTCGACGACGAGCCGCCGGTACGTCCGCGCAAGGTCGGCCGTCCCCCGACCGGGGACCTCGACGAGTTCGTCCCGATCGTCGAGCAGATGGAGGGCGAGCAGACCCGGAAGGCCATCCGGGCAACCCTCCGCGCGGCCGGTCACACCATCAGCAACGAACGGCTCACAGAACTCCAGAAGCTCCTCGACGGGACGGTCCCCGAGGAGCCGTCCGAAACCCCCGAGGACCACTGACCGGAAATAACCGCAGGTCAAGCCACTTCCGGTCGGTCCGGGTCACCCCGCCCCGGGTCGACCGGCCCGTCCCTTCCGTGTTTCCGGGCAGCCTCCAGACCCGTTGAGACGTCCACGAAGCGCGGACTGCCCTCTCCCTCCACCTCGCAGAAGGATCCACGCATGACACCTGCCGCGCAGCGCCCCGTCCCTGCCACAGCGGTCCCGTCCCTCCCGAACGACCAGCCCGACCCGTCGCAGACGTCCACCAGTCCTGCCCGAGCCGGAGCAAGTTGGAGGTTCGGACACTCTCCCGTCGGGGGCGCGTCCGAACCGGTGCCCGCCCCGGGGGTGGCGGGCGCCCTCCCGCGCCAGGGGGCGCGGGAGGGAGGGGCTGCGGCCGGGGGCGGGCCGCAGCCGGTGCGGCATCGCCGGGGCAAGCCCCGCGTACGCGCTCGTACGCAGCGCCGCGCGCACAGCGTCCGCCTCAGCGACGCCGAGCACGCGACCGTCGCCGCCGGCGCCGAAGCGGTCGGCATGAGCATCGCCGGCTTCCTTGCCCACAGCGGACTCGCCGCCGCCCGCGACCTCGACCGCACCGCGGCCGCCATCGCCACCCGCCAAGACGCCCTGACCGCCCTGTTCGCGCTCCGCCGCCAGCTCGGGCACGCGAACAACAACCTCAACCAGGCCGCCCGCGCACTCAACAGCGGCGCCTACCCCGACGGCCTGGAGGACACCATCGCCGCCGTCCGAGGTGCAGTCGACGCCGTCCGCCACGTCACCGCCCGCCTTACCGACCCGAACTCCGAAGGCACCGCCGCTTGATCCCCCGCATCCACAGGCAAGGCCGCAACACCGCCCGCCTGCTCGCCTACCTCTACGGCCCCGGCCGCCGCGAGGAACACACCGACCCCCACCTCGTCGCCTCCTTCGACGGCCTCGTCCCCGACCCCGGCCGCGACCCGAGCACCACCCTCGCCAACCTCGCCCAGCTTCTGGACGAACCCCTTCACCTGCTCGACGAAGACAGCCGCCCCGCCACGCACGTGTGGCACGCCTCCGTCCGCGCCGCTCCCGGCGACCGCACCCTCACCGACTCCGAGTGGGCCAGCATCGCCCGCCGCGTGGTCGCCGCCACCGGCATCGACCCCGACGACGGCGCAGGCTGTCGCTGGGCAGCCGTCCGCCACGCCGACGACCACATCCACCTCATCGCCACCCTCGTCCGCGAAGACGGCCGCCGCCCCGACCACCACCGCTCCGCCAAGCGCGCACAAACGGAATGCCGCCAGATCGAAGCCGACTACGACCTCCATCGCGTGGCAGCCGGGGACGGTACCGCTGCCAAGCGCCCCACCAGCGCCGAACGCCACAAGGCCGACCGCCTCGGCCGGCAGCGCACCCCGCGCGAAGAACTCCGCGAGGCGGTCCGCCGCTCGGCGGCCGGCGCGGCGAACGAGGAGGAGTTCTTCGACCGCCTCGCTTCGGCCGGCCTACTCATCCGGCGCCGCATCGCACCGTCCGGCGACACTCTCGGCTACACCGTCGCCCTCCTCGGCGACCGCAACGCCAAGGGTGAGCCCATCTTCTACTCCGGCTCCAAGCTCGCCCCGGACCTGTCCCTGCCCCGCATCCGCGAACGCTGGACCAGTCCGGCCGACGAACCCGCCCAGGAGCCGGCCCTGCCGTCGGTGACCGGGCCCGCGTCCGCACGCCGACGCGCCACCACCGCCGCCTGGCAGGCGCTGCTCATCATCGGCCAGGGAGACGACGGCGTGATCGCCGCCCAGATCGCCGCCGCAGGGGAGGTCCTCGACGCCCTCGCCGAAACTTCTGCCGTCCACACCCGCCACGAACTCCAAGCCGCAGCAGCTGCGTTCGAACGCGCCTCCCGTTCCCACGTCCGTACCGCACGCGGTCACGACCACGCCCTGCACCGAGCCGCCCGCGACCTCGCCCACAGCGGTCCGGCCCTCGGCCGGGGCGAGGACGGAGCCACCACGGCCATGGTCATCGACATGCTGTTCTTCCTCGCCGTCGCCGCCGCGCACTGGCACGCCAGGAAGCAGCACGCCCAGCAGGCCGAAGCCGCCCACCGGGCAGCCGCACACCTCCGTGCCGCCTACCCGGCCGCTGCCGGGCACTCCATGGCCCTGCTCCACCAACAGGGCAGCCGCCTGGCCCCCACCTGGCAGCGCCACCACGCCACCGCCGTACGCCAATCCCTGCCCGAACTGGCCGACCGCATCCTCACCGAACCCGGCTGGCCCGCCCTCGCAGCCACCCTCGACGAAGCCCGGACCGCCGGCCACAACCTCCCCGCCCTGCTCAACCAGGCTGCCGCCCGAAGGGAGTTGGACACAGTGGAACGTATGAGCGACGTGCTCGTGTGGCGACTACGGCGGATGGCCGACCTCCCCGCCGACCCTCAGAACTCCCGGAGCCCACACGCACGAGGCACCGCTGCCGTCTCCTCACCACAGCGGGCAGAGAGCACCAAGCCCGCAAATGACCCCCGCAGGAGGCGCTGACCGGCGAAACGAGGCGGAAAGATATCCCAGAATCGCCGGTTAGCCTAACCGGCGATTCTCCAAACAATTGACCTTCCGACCCCAAACCGAAAGGAACCCTAAATGCCCCAGCCTGAAGCCCGCCCCGAGATCGTCGCCCTGCTCTGCGACGCGGACTTCCAGCACTTCCGCGAAACCGGCACCTGGTCCCACCGAGACGGCCGCCCCTTCAAAGAGGAGGAACGAGCCCTAGTCTTCCGGGCCACCCGCATCGACCTTGAAGAGCTGCAGGCCCAGCACTCGCGCTACCTGGAATATATCCAGACGTACGAGGAAGCACCCGAAGCCATCCAGCGTTTCCTCGTCCCGTTCATGGAGCAGCTCGACGAGAAAAACCTCGGCAACGCCCACGAACTCATGACAGAGGACGAGCGAGCCGAGTTCGACCGCCTGCTCGGACTCATGATCGGACCTGCTCGCCCATTCGCCGCATACGCCTCCTGACAGGTCACGCTGAGCGCGGTCAGGGCCTGGTTCCAGCCCCGAGCAAGCCCTGAACCATGAACGGACACACATAGCCCCTAGAGGAGATTCCCCATTCCCGACCCTCTCCCCGTCTCCACGTCACGGCCTTGCCGTTCGACACGGACTTCAGCCGACCCTCAGGCACCCGATATTTCCGTCACCTCGACGGACGCCCCTTCACCGACGAAGAACAGGCCCTCGCCGATGACGCCACTCTCGAAGAGCTCCAGGCCGCCGGCGTTCGCGTCCACAACCCCGAAGTCGAGGCTGACTCAGTGGCGGCTGCGAAGGAACTGATCAAAATGCTGTGCGGCTACGCCGTAGATCATCACGAAGCCCTCATCCCGTTCATGGCCCACGAGGACGTGCTCGAATACGCCCGGTTGTGCAGCATCATCACCGCGGGTGTCAACTCATGCCCCAAAGGACCTGAGAACACAGACGAAGATCCCTGTTGAAAACCAGCGGCCGGTGGCGGAAACCTCCCCACCACCGGCCCTCCGGCCTCCAGGAGCCGCCAGGACTCAGCGGTGCGGAGGTCCGTCGGCCCGGCGCCCTGAAGCAGGCGTGTTCGCAGTTGAGTTGTTGGTAACGCTCAGGCCGTTCGCGGCGGAGGCGGTAGGGGTGTGGATGCTGGCGCCTACGCCCTGACAGGCACGGCCCCAGGAATGATCGACGAGCGGGGCGCTGCGACACTCGCTCACACGTCCGGGCTGCCGTCCTCAGACGACGAGCCGCCTCGGGAGTGCGGCGGTCGATAGGTCTTTCCGGGAGGCAAGTCGCCCCCTACATCGCGGCGGTAGTTCTCCTGGGCTTTCTGGCTGGCCTGCCGACCGCCGAGGTCCACTAGCGCACCCTTCACCTGATGCTGTGCGCGCTTCGAATCCTCGCCCTCAGCGGATTCGGAGGACTTCTCGGCGTCCTCGGCACCCTCGGTGGCCCCCTGCTCCTCGTCCTGACGGGCGGCCACGGCTGCTACGAGGGCAAGGGCCGCGCCGCCGACGACGAGGAACTTCGGCCCGTTCTTCTTGACGAAGCCCTTCACCTTCTCGATGACGGGAACGGCCTGGCCGTCCTCGTGGGGGGCCTGATCCTTGGCCTCGGGGAGCCCGGCGGAGGTGTTCACCCGCATAGATTTACCGGGGGTGTCCCTCAGTTGTCAGGTGATCACACGACATCGCCCAGCGAGTTCGACAGGCGAGAGTTGCCTCCTGGCCGCCCGTAGCGAGGTGGGATGGCTCCGAACGACGGGATTCACTCGGCCCGCAGCTGCGCGTGCAGGGTCTCACGGATACGCCGGCCCAGCCCGAGCACCGCCGACGCCATGCCGAGGGTAATGAGTCGTAGCGTTTCGGTACTGACCCGCTCATTTGCGTTCCCCTCTGCCTGTTGAAGCGGGGGCGGGGCATCCCTTCCCTGGGCCGTTGTCAGTGGCGACGTCTACGCTGGCTGACAGCTGCCCGATGCCTCCCGAACACGGACGAAGCCTGCCCCACCAGGCGGCCGAACTCGGTGCGGAACCAGGGCTGGACACGCGAGATCGAGGAGGCATCATGCGGATCGACGAGGCGTTTGACGACTTCCAGAGAAGCGTCAACGAGGACGTGGGCCAGACCAGGCTCGCCCGGGACCGGCGTGATCTGTTCAAGAGGGCGCTGATCAGCGAGCCCGATGTCACCGAAGCGTTCGGCTCGGGATCACTCCGCCGTAGCACCCAGCTCAAGCCCATCAACGACGTCGACATCATCGCCGTCTACGACGCTTCCCAACACCCTGACTGGGGCAGCGCCGGCCTCAGCGCCGAACATGCCCTGGACCACGCCCGCAGTCAGGTCAACCGGCTGCTGGGCAAGACCAACGGCAGCCACGGCAACGAAGTCCGGCTGGCACTGCCGAGGAACCACGCGGTCAAGTGCTTCCTCGACGACCCCGACGACGAGAACGCGTTCACCGTCGACGTGATGCCGGCCCTCCGGCAGGCCGACGACACCCTCCTCATACCCGAGAAGCTCACCCAGACCTGGGTGCCCGCCGACCCCGAGCACCTGATCAACCTCGTGGCCGACCGCCAACGGGACTGGGAGCACTTTCGCCCCCTGGTCCGCATCCTGAAGCAGTGGCGTCACGACGCTGCGGTCACAGGACGAATCAAGTCACTCGTCATCGAGGTCCTCGCTCTCGACTGCATGCCCACGTCCGGTAACCGCCCCAACGGACTGCGTACCTTCTTCACCGCCGCGGCAGCACGCGTCAACGAAGGCGTGAAGGACCCGGCCGACCTGTGCGGTGAGATCCAGCCCGACCTTGACTACGACGGTCTGCAGACCGCGCTCGCCGAAGCCGCCGAGCTCGCCGACCGGGCCTGCGCCGCGGCCGCGGCCGGTCACACCGACCAGGCCCTGCGCCTATGGCAGGAGATCCTGGGCGACTCCTTCCCCGCCCTGCCGAAGCCCGCAAATCCCGTCACCGGAGCCCCGGCCCTGATCACCGGCGCACCCGCCCTCATCACCCCTCGGCCGATCAAGGACGCACCTCAGGGATGACGGCCACCACCGGTCCTCACAAACCCGCCCAGCCAGCCCCCCTCACATGGTGGGCCACCGAGCCACGTCGTTTCGAACGGGACCAGCGCGAGATCACCGGCGCCTTCCCCGACCTCGTCTATGACGCCGAAGGCGCCGGGAGCTGGCACGGCATCTTGCCGCTGTGGCCATTCGACCGGCCCCAGCCTGCACACCTCACCGACTGGACAGGAACCATGGGGCTCCACGTCCTCATGGCCTATCGGCAGGCCTATCCCATGGTGCCGCCCCGCATCTTCCCTCTCGACCCGGTTCCCGAGCCGGCCGAGTGGACGCAGTCACGCTGGCATGTCAACGGCGATCGCACCCTGTGTCTCCTGCGTGCCGACTCGCTGTGGACCGGCCGACAGTCTGTGGTCGACCTGCTCCTGAAGGCCGCGGCATGGAAAGTGGAGTATGCGCTGATGAAGCACGGTGCCATCACGCAGATGTCCGACCGCGGCATCGTCGAGGACGACCGCTTCGACCACTTCCTCGCCCGCCCGCCCGCCAAGGAGCCCACCCACAGCAGCCCGGCGACCGCGCCCGACACTGCACGGGATCATCAAGACCCCGGGAGTGAGCCCTCGTGCTGATCCTCGTTCCCCATCGCGCCGCAGCCACCATCCGCCAGGCCGGCCCCTGGGGTCTGATGACCCTGCGCGGCAACCACGAGGACCTGGCCGTCATCCGAGGGATCTCCGCTCCCGACGGCGTGATCCACCCCGTCGACGCCACACCGGGCCCGACCCTGCTCGCAGCTGGCGGCGACGTCCACCTGTCCGGCTGCTGGTACCGCGTAGCCCCCATGCTCCATCTCTACTGGCGCCAACTGAGCGGCAGACTCGGCACGGGCATACCCCTGTCCGTGTTCCAAGAACACCTCACCAGCGGATACAAGAACCCCGGCCCCAATCCGTACCTCGCCCTGACCTACGCGCCCGATGCGAAAGAATCCTTTCCCGAGCACGAGGTGTCCGACATCGTCGCCTGGCGCATCGGACGCGACGGCGCATACCCCCTCGGCTCCCTCGTCGAGCCGCCGACCACCGGCATCGACCAGATCCAGGACCACTGGCCCGTCAGGGACCTGCAAACAGCACGCGTCACGCTCGTCGGCACCGGCAGCATCGGATCCGCCGCCGCACACGCTCTCGCCGGCTACGGCATTGGACACCTCACCCTGGTGGACCCCGACCGGCTTTCCTGGCACAACCTCGTACGCCACACCACCGGCCGCCGCCACGTCGGCCGCCCCAAAGCCACCGCCCTCGCCGAAGAACTCACCTCACTGCGCCCCGACACCACAGTCGTCCCCCTGGTCCTCGACGTCATCGACGACGCCGACCGGATCAGACCGCTACTCCAGGAAAGCAACCTTGTCGTCTGCACTGCCGACGGCGTCGCCGCCCGCCGTGTCACCGGACACCTCGCCCGCCGTGCCGGCATCCCCGCCATCATGGCCTGCGTCCTGCAGGACGGCGCCCTGGGCGAGGTCCTGCGGCTGAGGCCCTGGCCCCAGCACGGATGCCTCACCTGCCGGCGCCAGACGCTCGCCGAGCACGGCGGCATCGATCCCGAACCCGCACTCGATGCCGGATACGGCACCGGCACCCGACACCGACCGATGACCGCGGTCGGCCCCGACCTCCACCTCGTCGCCCACCTCGCCGCCAAAACCGCCGTCGCCACCCTCCTCGAGCGCCACGGCCACCCCGACCAGCGCCTCCCCGGCGAACACGGCCTAATCAGTCTGCGCCGGCAGCCCGACTGCGCACCACCCTTCGACCTGAGCCGAACCTGCGAGACCCGATGGCTCCCCGCCACACCACCGCACCCCGGCTGCCCCACCTGCGAAGCCCCATGACCCCGCGCCCCGTCACCGCCGTCCGCCTCACCGAAGAGGCCGTCCGGGTCATCACCGACGAGCTGCGCACCGCCGACACCAGGAGAGAGACCGGAGGCATCCTGCTGGGACATCACGTTCACGACACGGTGATCGTCCGGCACGCCGGAACCCCCGGCCCCGACGCGGTTCAGACCCCCACCTACTTTCTCCGCGACCTGGCCCACGCGCAGACCCTGGCCGACCAGGCCTACGACCAGGACCACAGCGTCTGGATCGGCGAATGGCACACCCACCCCACCAGCCGGCCCGTCCCCAGCGCCCGCGACGCAGCCACCTACCGCCAACTCCTCAACGACCCCGAACTCGCCTTCCACAGCTTCATCGCCGTCATCCTCGGCCTGCGAGCACCGCACTGGGACATGGCCGCCTGGACCTGCCACGACAACACGATCACCCAGGTCGCCGTATACGGCCCGCCCTACCAGCCGCAGCATTAATAACGGCCGGATGCCGGTGCGATTCACCCACCGCAGCGCCACACGCCCCCACCCCGGAGAGCGCCCATGGAACCTCTGCCCGCGCCGAGCCCCACCAGCGTCAGGATCACCGGCGACCACTATCAGTGGCTCATCGCCTGGACCGGCTGCCTCAACCTCCTGCGCGAGAACGCCATCCACACCGCCAACCCCGTCATCTCCGTCGGCGTCGAAGCCGACGACGCAGGCAACCTCGACGACGTCGTCCTGCTGCGCCGCACCCCGCCCCACACCTACACCCAGGTCAAGTACACCGTCAGCAGCGCCACACCGGTCAACGAGGAGTACCTGACCAAGCCCAGCCCCACGGGCGGTCCGTCGATCCTGAAGAAGATCGCCAAAACCTGGCGCGCTCTCACTGCCGACGGCACCGAAGCGGACCTCGCGATCGTCACCAACCGGGCCCCGGACCCCAAGGATCCCCTCATCGCCGTACGGGACGCCCGCACCCAGCTACTACTGCCCAAGGCCGCCGACGGCACCGCACGCTCGAAGACCGGCCAGGCACGAACCCGCTGGGCCCAGAACGCCGGCCTGAGCGAAACGGAGCTTCATGAGCTCCTCTCCCGCCTGCGCTTCGACCTGTCCCGAGAACTGGCCCACGTGTACGAGCAGCTGCAGCTCCTGATGGCTGTCTGCGGTCTGCGCAACGACAGCCGCGCGGTCGACGAAGGCGCTAACTGGGTCGCCCAGCAGGTCCGCGACGGCCACCGCACCCTGACCCTCGACATGGTCGAGACAGCCGTCGACAGCCTCGGCCTCAAGACGGGACCCGCTTACGCGATCCTGTCGATCGCCACCCTCAAACCCGACCCGCTCGCTGCCGAAGCCGACCACGCCATCAACTGGATCGACCGGTTCGAAACCGACTCCGAATACACCAAACGCCGCCCGCTCGCCCCCGCCACCTGGGCACAGCTCCAGGACGACATCGAGGCGGCCCCCGACCGCCTGCCCGGCCGCACCGACATCTCCGTGTCGGGAAGCCTCCGCCTGGCCCCCGCGTTCCTGACCGGCACGGCCTTCCGCATGGTCACCGGAGCCGACCTCGCCGTCCTCCAGCGTGGAGACCTGTGGTCCACCCGCGACACCTACGACGCCGAATACGCCCCCACCGTCGAGGAGTACGACATCGGCCAGGGCGAGGACCTCGCCGTCGGCATCAACATCACGGTCAGGGCCGAAGACTTCACTCAGGACGTCCTCGAATACGTCGAAGGACAGAACATCCCCGCATCCAAACTCCTCATCCTCACACCCCCCACCGGTCCTAAGGACCGCTCCATCCTCGACAGCCCCGCAGCCAACGCCCTCGCTGTCGGCATTCGCAACGCCCTGCGCCGGCCCGCCCGCACCACCCCCCGAATCCACCTCTTCCTTGCCTGCCCCATGGGGCTCGCCCTGCTCCTCGGCCACCGCTGGAACCGGCTGCGGCCCACCGTGGTGTACGAAGACGTCAGCACGGCACAGGTGTACGAGCCAGCCTTCTTCATCCAGGCCTGAACTCCACGGCCACCGCGAGCGCCCGGCCCTGGGCCATGCGATACCGGTGTAGGGGCCTGCTTCTCACCGGACCTCCCCGTGAGGCAAGGGCCCGCGACGGGTTCTCGGACGGTCACCGGGCTGCGCGACGCTTGTGACCGCAGCGCTGGAGTGCCGGCCTGTCCGGGCCAGCGCTCGCTCCGTCTACCCACCATCGGTGTCGTCCGCCAAGCAGGCGAATTTCAACGGGGGATGATCAGGTCGCTAAGCTGCCCAGCAGTTGGCATCCGACCGCGGTTGAAGACCACCGCGACGAACAACACCACCACTGGTAGAAGTGGGACGAGTGCGGCCTCGGGCAACCCAAGGGTTGCCGCACCGGCCATAACCAGCACGACCACGGCACCCACCGTCAGCATTCGCGTTCGCTCCCGCGGCGTGGCCGGAGCCACATCGACGAGCTGGTCAGCGTCAAGAAGGTCGTCGATGCGGCCTTCGGCGTAACGCTCGGCAATAGTCAGCAGCATCACGATGAGGTCTTCCAGGGCGCGCCCCGGCTCAGAATCCTGCCGGGCCTCGGCTCTTCGTAGCGCTCCCACTACCAGGGCGGCGTGCGCCTTGAACTGGCGTTCGTTGTGCCGTCGGGCCCTGGCACGGCGGGTGCGGTGGACCCTCCAGATGACTTGCTCGACTGGTTGCATAGAAACTCGTGGAATCTGGCAGTCCGGCTGGGTCTCCTCCCAACGGCGGAGCACTGTGGCGCACTGAGCTGCGACCGTCAACAGAGCTACGGTCGGCCAGCAACGCCGGTACTCCATTCGGGCACTCGCCTTGTCGGGGTACCCGGCCAGAGATTCCAGATCATACGCCGCGTGGGTCGCGGCGCTGCCGGAGCTGGTCAGGTTGGTGCGCTTGATGATCCACACCTCGGCGACCAGGAGCAGGGCGAACGCCGTGATCTTGGCTACCGGACCGATCACACCCAGGTTCCAGGTACGCACGGCGATCGGCACTGCGATCACGCTGCTGAGCAGCTTCTGAACCACGCCGGGCGTCGGCCCCGGATCCGCGCTCAACCGCAGATGCTCCCAGTCGGCTATGTCGTCGACGTTCATCAAGACGATTTCCAGCAGGATGAACTGGAGTGTCCTGATTGGCATCGCCAGCGGGGCGACGCGCCACCAGCGCACGACGTACAGCGGGGCCAGCCCATGACCGTCAACACGATCTTGTATTCGAGCAGGCAGTACCAGTATCTGCGTCAGAAGCGGAGCGGCTCGACGGACCCCTGAGGCGTGGCGTATCCGCTCGAAGCGCTCCAAAGAACGCACCCCCCAGCGCTGGACGGGCCCGGGAATCAGGAAGAGGGGGACTGCGACCAAGACCGCAAGCTCAACAGCCAGGATGAGATAACCGATTGACGACACCTCGACAGTCTCACGTACCCCACCGACAGCGGCGCTCGAATCGCGTCCTCAGCCGATCGCCACGACGTACACGCTGGCCCACTTACGCCTCGGGTTGGCCATCGTCGGGTCGAATTCCCACGGCTCGACGCTCTCGCGAAGCCGGCCTCCGCGAACAACTGGGGGATCTTGTCCAGGACGTGGGCCCAGTGATGAGGCGTGTACGTCACGTCGTCGTCCTGGTCGCGGAAGACGTAGTTGATCAGATCGAGGTAGGTGTTGATGTCCTCGCGGCAGGTGCGCTTCGTGTACCAACGCTTGATCATCTCCCGGGCGTCCTCCGGACCCGCCGGGTAGTGGCCGAGGACGAAGGCCGCATCCGGCACGCCCGTGATGAGCTGACCGCCGGGGGCGAGGACACAGTAGGAGCGGCAGGCCGCCGTAGTGCGCCAGGCGCTCCCCGGCCTGGCCGAGCAGATCCTCGCCGAACCCGCCTGGCCCACTCTCGCCACCACCCTCAACGACGCCATCACAGCCGGCCACGACCCCGCCGCGCTCCTCACCCAAGCCGCCCGCCACCGCGAACTCGACACCGCCCCCAACGTCACCGAAGTCCTCACCTGGCGCCTGGGGCGCCTTCCGGATCTGGCAGTCGGGAAGCCCCCCACACAACAGGCCGGCAGACAGAGATCAGCATGGTCCTGCCACACCCACGCCAAGGGCGACGTGGTCGGGCTCCCTTCCAAGGAGCCGCTGACACAGACACTGCCCCGATCGGCACATCCCACGTTCACCCGGTGAACAGGTCGCAGCTCGCTCTCAGGGATGCCGTTCCGCACCGGAACAGCGAACCCGTTCCAAAACGGAATACGCCCGCCACGATGGTGAGAAGGGGGCGAGATCGCGTTCAGTCGAGCTTGCCCTCCAGCAGCTCCAACGCTTCCTCCCACCGGAAACGGTCCGCTCCCCCACCCGCCTTCGGCCGGTGCGGCTCGTACGCCCCGACCAGCACGCCCATCTCCCGCAGCTGCTCCAGGTTCCGGCCGTACGCCGGATGCGCGGCCATGGCTGCATTCACGTATGGCAGCACGACCGTCGGGATGCCCATCCCGTACGCCTCGCACAGGATGCCCAGCGCGAGGGTGTCGGCGATGCCGGCCGCCCACTTGTTGATCGTGTTGAAGGTGGCCGGGGCGACGGCGATGGCGTCGGCGGGCGGGAGGGGACGCGGGTCGCTGGGGCTGCGCCAGGCCGAGCGGATCGGATAGCCGGTCTGGGCCTCGATCGCCTCGGTGCCGAGGAAGCCGAGGCCCTGAGGCGTGGCTATGACGCCGACGCCCCAGCCCTGCTCCTGCGCGGCGGTGATCAACTTGTGTGCGTCGCCCGCGATGCCGGCGGCGCAGACGACGACGTACAGGAACGGCTGTGCTGTCACGCGGGGACTCCCAGTCGGCGGCTGAAGTGGTGAAGTTCGGGCAGCGTACGTCGCCGATCGCGGGCGGCCATGTCGGCGACCAGGTCGCGGACGGCGGGACGGCGTACGTCCTGGGCGGCACAGGTCTCGGCGATGCGGAGGGCCTGGTAGCCCTCGGCGAGACGGCCCTGCTGGTTGTAGGCGCGGGCGGCCTCGACCCACAGCGCCGCCCGGCGTTCGGGGACGGGGATGTGGCGGCGCATGAGGGGCGCGGCGGTGTTCAGGGCGATGCCGGCGTCGCCGAAGGCCACGGAGGCGCTCACCGCGTGGAGGGCGACGTTCGTGGGGCTGAAGTTGGCCCAGGCGTCGGGGCGGTCGAGTGCGACGTAGTGGGCGATGTCCCGGGCCTCGTCGAGGAATTCGCGGGTGGCGGCACGGTTGCCAGCCGTGCTGGCGGCAGTCACGCCTCGCAGGAGAAGGAGTCCTACTGCCGCGAGGTAGCGCGGGGAGCGCTGGTCGTATGAGCCTGCGAGCTGGCCCGCGGTGTGCCGAACCAGAGTGACGGCCTGGGCGGTGTGCTTCTCACGGGTCAGGACGTGGGCGTGGACGCGGACGCTGGAGGCGAGAACGACGGGGTCACCACAGCGTTCTGCTTCGGCCATGGCACGGCCCACGGCGAGCCAGGCGTTGCCGTGGTCTCCCTGCTTGAGCAGCAGGCTTGTGGAGGTCTGGTAAGCGGTAGCGAGGAGCCCGGCCATCGCTGCGTCACCGTGGTGATCGCCTGCAGCTTCGCGCAGGTCGGCGATGAGGCTGGGAAGGGTGGCCTCCAGCGCTGCGTAGTCGCAGGTGTAGAAGAGGCGCCGAGCCACGGCGATCCGTGATTCCAGGGACTCCTTGTCCATGCCGTCCACTCGGGCGGAAGCCGTGCGTGGGCCGGGGAGGAGTGCGCGGACGAGGTCGTCGTGGGCAGCCGTGGCGGGTGCGGTGGGGGCCGCGAGGGACGCGATGCTCGCGGCGAGGAAGGTGCGGCGGCGCATGTCTTCTGTCTCGGGATCGTCTGTCGGTTCTGCGGACGGGCCGGGGCCGCTCAGGCCGAGGAGGTGGAGTGGGATGCCGAGTTCGGCGGCGACGGCGCGTAAGACCCGGGTGTCCTCCGTGCCCCGTCCGCTCTCCAGGCGGCTGATCTTCGACTGGTGGTAGCCGAGCGCGGTGGCGACGTCCGCCTGCGAGCGACTGGTACGCAGGCGAGCGCGTTTGATCGTCTCGCCGATCTTCTCGGCTTCGGTCTTCACGTCTGCCATCCATGCCCTTCCGTCCGCGTCGAGCATGCCCCTCCGGACGCAGCGTAGGCGAGTCGTACGAAGGCTTCATGCAGCTTCTGCATGAACGATGCAGTACGGGCACAGGCCGTCGCGAAGTGCGCTGGCGGCGCTGTTCCTTGGGGTGGTCGATCCGACTTCTGGAGGCCGCTCGTGGAAGCGCACCAGCTCATCTTCTCCCTCCCGCCGAGTCCGGCCGCCGTGCCCGTGGCACGACGCCAGGTACGGGAGGCCATAGCCGCCTGGCCGGCGGTGCCCGCGGCGTCGGAAGCCGTCCACACGGCCGAGCTGGTCGTCAGCGAGCTCGTCACGAACGCGGTTCGTTACGCCGGTCATCAGCCGATCAGTGTCGTAGCCCAGCTCTCCGACGCGGTTCTGCGAGTGGAGGTCAGCGACGCGAGCCCCACTCTGCCGACGGCCGTGCTGCCGGACGAGGACAGCGAGGGCGGACGCGGGCTCTTCCTGGTCGGCGTGCTCGCGGACCGCTTCGGTACGGCGCCGGCGGGCTCTGGCAAGTGCTGCTGGGCCGAGATCGACGTCGCCGGCGCATCCCCGGCCAGATCCGTCTCCGCCTTATCCGTTCCCACGCAGAGGAGTTGTACGTGAGTACCCACGTCCCCGCCGTTACGTCCCAGGTGATCGCGATCTGGCCCGGCCGGCCCCTAGCCGGTGCCGTGACGGTCGACGGTTCGAAGAACGCCGCGCTCCCGCTCATCGCGGCTGCGGCCACCCTCCTGCGCCCCGTACGTCTCGACAACGTTCCCGCCAGCTCCGACGTCCAGACGCTGCTCGGCCTGCTGCGGCAGGCGGGATGGAACACCGCCCATTCGGTCGGTGACAGCCGCACCGTCCTCGTCCTCCCCGGCGAGGCGGCCCCGAAGGCCAACGGGCTCGGCGAGGACGCTTCCAGCATCCGCGCCTCGTACTACCTCGTCCCCGCCCTGATCGCCCTGTGCGGTCGAGCCGGGCTCCCCTGGCCCGGCGGTTGCCGGATCGGCGACCGCGGGATGGAGCAGCACTTCAAGGTGTACGAAGCCTTCGGCGACCGCGTCCGAGTGGATGATCGCGGGTACGTGGTCGAAGCCGGCAAGGCGGTCCCTGGCACGGTGTCGCTGGCCCTGCCATTTCGCTCGCGCGGGGCGACGATCGCCGCGGTGCTGCGCGCCGTGGTCGCAGGTGCGCCGCTGCGGCTCGGGCAGCCGAACCTCTCCCCGGAGGTCCTCTGCGTTCTGGACGCTCTGACAGCCGAGGGGTACGCGTACCGTGCGGGCGAGCGCGTCCTCACGCTCGCCCCGCCATCTTCGGTCTCAGGGGACGCGCCCGTCTGGAAAGTGCCGGGAGACAAGATCGAGGCCGGAACCCTGGCCTGTGCCGTGGCCGCCACCGGCGGCACCGCGCGGATCGAGGGCGTCCGAGGATCTGACGTCGGTCCGCTGATCGCGGCGCTGAACCGGATGGGCATCCCCACGGCCGAAGAGCCCGAAGCGCTGGTCGTCAACGGTCGGGACACTCAGCCGACCGGTCGGCCCCTCCGGGCCATGGCCACCCTCGCCCCCACTGGCCTCGACGCCGACTTTGAACCGCCGCTGCTCGGGCTCGCCCTGGGCTTCCCCGGCACGCACCTGTTCTCGGACCCGATCAACCCCGGGCGCCACAGCAACCTCATCCCCCAGCTCGTCCGCATGGGCGGGGAGATCACCGAACTGTCCTCGACCGAATGCCGGTTCACCGGCCCCCAGAGGCTGACGGGTGCCGGAGTGGAGGCGACCGACATCCGCACGGGTTCTGCGCTGATGGTCGCCGGCCTCACTGCCCGTGGCGTCACCACGCTCGGCGGGGTGGATCAGATCCGCCGCGGCCACGCCGACCTGTCCGGCAAGCTCCTCGTCCTCGGCGCCGACATCTGCGAGATCACCCCATGACCGCAGCCAGACACCTCCGCCGGATCATCGCCACCACCGACTTCCACTCGGCCTTCGACGACGCCGTACCGATGCTCACGCACCTGCACGCCAGAAGGTACGACAGCCTCGTCGTCGACTGCGGGGACTTCTTCGAGGGCACGGGCTACTACCGGCTCGGACAGGGCCGCATCGAGCGGGACGTCCTGGTCCGCCTCTACGACGCCGTCGCCCCTGACAACCATGGCTGGGTCCACCACTTCGAGTCCGACCTCCATGGCATCACGGTGTGCGCGAACGCCGTGGACGCCGAGACCGGCAATCCGCTCTTCCGTCCGGCCCGCCTCGTGAATGTCGGCACCCGCCGCGTCGCCGTCACGGGCGTCATCGGTCCCCAGGCGTTCAACGCCATCCCCGCCGACCAGCGCGCCGGACACCGTGTCACCGAACCGGTCCAGGCACTGCGCGAGCTGATGCTGACCCATCACCACCAGGCCGACTCCTGGGTGGTGCTCAGCCACTCCGGGTCGACGAGGATCTCAAGCTGGCTGCTGCCTGCCCGTTCCTGGATGTCGTCTTCGCCGGGCACTGTCACAGCGAGCGGCCGGGGCCGGTGCCCGTGGGAGACACGCTCGTTCTCAAGGGGCGTGAACTCGCGGCCGGGTATGCGCTGGCCGAGCCCGTGGGCGCCGGCTGGGCAGCCCGGGTGGACTCCTTCCCGCCCACAGCCGACCTCCCCCGAGAACTCGCCCCCGTAAGGGAGGCCATCGACGCCATCCGAGAGGAGCTGCGCACGCCGCTTGGTCCGCTCCGGGCCCCGTACGCGAACGGCCTGCTCGACCGTCGCGCCCTGCTCACCGACGTCGCCGGCCGCCTCCACAACGGTCTGGGCGTCGAAGCCGTCCTGCTGAACGAGACCGCACTTCGGTATCCCAGATTGGGGACCGTACTCACGCAGGGCGACCTCCTGGCCATCGAGCCCTTCAACAACAAGCTCGTACACGCCCTCGTGCCGGAGCGCTTCCTCGCAGATCCTGCGGCCCTCCTCGCCCACCTCACCGAGCAGGCGGGCCCGGTCGTGTCCGCGCCCCGCCCCCTGCCCGACCGCCTGCCGACCGTACTGACCACCGGCTATCTCGCCGACGCGTACCTCGGAGGCCGTACCCGGCAGGCCGGCGTCCGTCTCAGCCAGGCCGTGCAGCGCACGCTCACCGATGGAGAATCCCGATGATCCTCACCGGCCCCGAGATCACCCAGGCCACGGCCGACGGCCGCATCCGTATCTCCCCGTTCGAGCCGACGCAGGTGAACCCGAACAGCTATAACGTCCGTCTCGGCGGGACCCTGCTCACGTACACCGGACACGCCCTGGACGCCCACCGGCCAAACGCCACCGAGTCGATCGAGATCGGTCCGGACGGCTTCGAGCTTCAGCCCGGCCAGCTCTACCTCGGCCACACGATCGAGGAGGTCGGTTCGGACACCTTCGTACCCCTGCTCTTCGGACGTTCCTCAATCGGCCGCCTCGGCCTGTTCGTGGAGATCACCGCTCCCATCGGGGACATCGGCTTCCACGGCCAGTGGACGCTCATGCTCTCCCCGATCCGACCGCTCCGCGTGTACCCGGGTATGCGGATCGGCCAGATCATGTTCTTCGTGTCGGTCGGCCCGGTGGCCCTCTACGCGGGCAAGTACCAGTCGTCCGCCGGCCCCCAGCCCTCCGCGTACTGGCGCGACCTCGCCGCCCTCGGGGCGGTGGCCTCGTGATCCTCACCGGCCCCGCCATCGCCGCCGCCAGGGCCGCCGGCGAGATCACCATCGAACCGTACGAGCCGCGGAGGATCTCCCCCAACGCCTACGACTGGCGTCTCGGCGACACCCTGCGCTTCCACGACGGCTCCCTGGACGCCGCGAGGCCGACCGACTTCCAGGAAGTGCCGATCCCCGAGTCCGGGTACGTGCTGCGGCCGGAGGTCCTCTACCTGGGGACGACGTACGAGCGGACCGGCTCGGAGGCGTACGCGCAGTTCCTCAACGGCGACCGGACGATCGGGGCGCTCGGCATCTGGGTCCACGTCTCCGCTCCCTTCGGGCACCAGGGCCACGCCATCCGATGGACGCTGGAGATCCGGGCGAGCCGACCGGTCCGGGTCTACCCGCGCATGAAGTTCGGCAAGTTGGTCTTCCTCCAGGCCCTCGGCGCCACGGCCAGCTACCAGAACCACGGCCTCAAATACCGGGCCAGCCAGGGCATCGAAACGTCCCGCCTCTACGAGGAGAACCCGGGAGGCCCCGCGTGAACCCCACCGTCGTCACGGCCCTCGACCTGCCGTTCCCGAGCCCCGGCGGAAGCGTCGAGCTCTTCCTCGATCTGTACACCGGCCGCGCTCCCCTCCTCCCCGCCCGGGCCTTCATGCTCGCACCCGAGCACAGGGGACTGCAGCCGTCCATGCCGCCGGGTCTGGAGCTGGTGCATGCGCCAGGAAAGTGCCTGACGGGGTACGCCTTCTGCCGCTATGTCGTCGCCCTCCAGCAGGCACTGGCCGAGGCGGTGGATAGGGGCGACGCCGGAGTCCTGCATCTGCAGCATCTGGCCTTCGGCGCCACACCAGCTCTGCTCAGAGCCTTCCCGAAGCTCCCTCGGATCGCCCTGGTCCACGGGACCGACCTCCTCTTCGCCGAAACGTATCCCGAACAGTTGGCCACCCTGCGCGAGGCAGCCTGGGCCGCCGACGCGATCGTGGTGCCGACCGGCGCAATGGCGGACCGACTGCTCCTCCTCGTCCCCGACACCAGACGCCGCAAGATCGAGAAGATCCCCTGGGGCATCCCCGACCACCTCATCGCCACCCCTCCCCCACGACGCCGGAACCAGCCCTCCAGCCACCTGCGGATCCTGTACGCCGGCCGCCTCACCCCCGAGAAGGGCTTCGACACCCTCCTCTCAGCCCTCCCGCTCACTCAGTCCGCCGAGCTGTCCATCGCCGCACCCCGAGCCGAATTCCATGCCCTTCGCCCCCGCCTTCACGAGCGCGGGGTACACGTCCACTACCTCGGCTGGCTACGCTGGCCACAGCTCTGGAGGACCTTCGCCGACCACGACGTCCTGGTGATGCCCTCCACGACGCTGGAGGCCATGGGCCTCGTCGCGCTCGAAGCCCAGGCATGCGGCCTCCCTGTCCTCCACCAACCCGTCCCCGGCCTCACCGAGGCACTGGGAGGCACCAGCCTCGCCACCGACTTCGCCGACCCGCACGCCGTCGCCCGCGAACTCGACCGCCTCCGCACCAGCCCCGGCCTCCTGCCGGCGCTCCGCGCGGCCGGCGCCACCAACGCAGCCCGGTTCCCTCTGAGCGCCACCGCCAAAGCCCTCGCCGAGCTCGGCAGGCGACTCGCCTGATCACCCGTGGCGCACCCCCACCATGACCGGCCCTCTCACTACGATCGGAACACCATGACGCTCGACATCCCGCGCATTGAGCAGCTCCTCCAGGACGGTGTCCGCGACCGGGTCTACCCGGGAGCCGTCTGGGCCGTCGGCAACGCCTCTGGCACGACGGCGAGCGGGGCGGTCGGCCTCCTCGACCCGACTCGTCCCGACGAGCCGACGCGGCTCGACACCGTCTTCGACATCGCCAGCCTCACCAAGATCGTCGCCGTGTGGGCCGTCATCGGCACCCTCGTCGAAGAGGGCAAGCTCCAGCTCCACACCCCGCTCGGCACCTTCTGGCCCGAGGTCACCGGCCACCCGCTCGCCCAGGTCACCACCCACGAGCTCCTGACCCACACGGCCGGCCTGCCTCTACGTGCCAACCTCAAGAACCTCTACGGCACCGATCCCCAGGACATCCGCGACGGCGTCCTCCATGAGAGCCTCCATCGCGCCCCCAGCGAGGCCGTCGAGTACACCGACCGAGCTGCCCTGACCCTCGGTTACCTGGCCGAGTATCTCGCCGACCAACCCCTCGGCCGCCTGGCCGCAAGCCGAATCTGGGACCCCCTCGGCATGACCGAGACCCGCTTCGGCCCCCTGCCTGCAGCCACGATCGCCCGCTGCGCCCCCACAGAACTCGACGAGGAAACCGGCGCTCACCTCAAAGGCACCGCCCACGACTTCTCCGCCCGCCTCCTCGGCGGCACCTGCGGCATCGCCGGCGCCTTCTCCACCCTCACCGACCTCAGCCGCTTTCTCCAGCACATGCTCGCCCCGACGCAGGCCGCCTTCGGCCCGACCTGGATCGCGGACTCCCTACGCATCCGCACCGGCGAACTCACCCCTGCACGCGGCCTCTTCTGGCACCCCGCTCCTGACACCGAACTACGCGAGGACATCTGGATCCACTACGGCTTCACCGGCACAGGTATGTGGATCAGCCCGAAGCAGCAGCGCTGGGCAATCCTCCTCACCAACAAGCTCTACTTCACCCGCGACCGCGAACCGCTCACCGCCGTACGCAACTCCTACCGCGAGACCGTCTTCGCAGACGGTGCCCTGCTGGGACGGGCACAGACCGGTCGATGATCCACGCTCTAACTCCCGCCCCAGTGCGTTGTGCTCTCGCGAGGGCAACCACGGGGTGATCACCTTGTCTGTGCTCAACCGCAATCACCAGGAGCGGGCGAGCCGGTGCGGGCGCCGAGTGCAGGGGCGTGCTGGGGTGCGATGGACGGCGCCAAGACCATCCCTCGTGGTCGGCCCGCACACCGACCGACACAAGGACCAAGCCCGCGCCCGAGAGCAACATGAAGATCCAACGGCTACACGTCTTTCCCAAGCCACGACGGAGCCGTCGCCGGCACCTCTGGCCCGATGATGTCACCCGTGCCGAACGGTAGGTTCCCCATGTAATCGCCGACTCGGAACGGCCGCATGAGCGTCGGCTGGAAGACAGCCTGCAACTGCATGGTCATGAGCGGCAGCGGAGATCCTCCTGGCGGCGGCGAAATCCGCCGCAGCCACGGGTCGCCAGCCTGCGCAGTCAACCACTCGCCGGCCGCCGAGAGCCACGTGAGCGATCCCTTGTCGAGGATCCACACCCCATCCAGACGATGCTCAGGATCCGTGTTCTGGGCAAGCTCCCACATGACTTCGCTCAGTCTCTGCAACGACGTTGGCGTGGGGAAGGCAAAGACGAAGCCCAAAGTCGGGAAGTAGTCGTACTCCTTGCCATACCGCTGGAGCACCGGTTTGAAGATCGGCTCGGTCGCCCTGAGGATCCAAGCTGTCTTCGCGTATCGCTTGATGGCGGCGGCGTCCTTCCACGCCTTCCACAGCTCGCCTTCCGTCAGGACGGACTTCACTTCAATCAGGCCGTGCACGCACTCAACGGGAACAACATCAACGCCATGTGCAGACCACATCGGTGGCGTCGAGGGATCACAGATGAGTACGTCGCACTCGGTGGAGTGGTCGCCTACGCTGCTGATGATCTCCACGTTCTGACGTACCAGCACGGTGGCAGGGAGGTACCTACGGAGGAATTCGGTGACCAGGTTGTTCTCGGCGGCTTTTCCCCTCAGCCCTTTGTGTTTCACCAAGGCGCGCGTCGTCTCAAAGTCGTCCTGCATGCGCCTAGCGATGGAACCGAAGATCGCATCCATTTTGTCCTGCTGGCTCATTCACACAGTCTGCACGTTTCCAGGGGGCTTCGGCTCGAACAGCCCGCAGCCATCCAGCCCGAACCAGCCCGAACCAGCGTGGCGAGGCCGCATCGGCAACGGGTGAAAGACCAGGTCAGGGGCCCTATCCGCGAGAGCGGGTCGGGTCCCTGAGTGGTCTCTGGGGCCGTTTGGGAGCCGAGTGCGAGATCCTCCTCCAGCCCCGGCTCCACATGCCTCCTGATCGGGCAATGGATGCGCTCCCCAGCTTCAGGTCAGTAGCCCGCCGATGGCCGTGGCGAGAGCTTGTCCGCTCTGCTGGACAGCGGTCCCGAGGACAAGTGCGGGCAGTGCCTGTGCGATCCCCCTCAGCGTGTGCGCCTGCTCGGCCGGAGCCGCAAGTGAGTCGTCCGCGGTGCCCGCCATGGATCTCAGAGCTTCCATGTGCGGCAGACCCGCCGCGTTGCGCTCCAGATCCACCCGGAACGCGACGAGGAGGGCTCGTACGGCGTCGACGTCGGTGACCCCGTGGGCCGATGCAGCCTGGTGCACATGAGAGATGTTCTGCCCGACGACGTTCTGGAGTGGAGCGTTGTTGTTGCCGCCGATGCTGATGCCCGTGCCGTGTCCCGACTCGGGTGTGGGGTCAGGTCGACGTCGTCCAATGGCCATCATTTTCCTCCTTGGCTGGTAGAGCCTTGACCGATGTTGCTGTTGCCGTTACCGACGACATTCTGGATCGGCGCGTTGTTGTCGCCATAGATCTGGATGTTGTTGGTCACAGCAGCCACCTGCTGGTCGTAGGCGGTTGTGTCGATGCCCAGGTCCCGCAAGTAGGCAGCGACGGTGCGGAACACGCAGGTCTCTATGAGGACGACATGCCGCTTGGCGTCATCACTCTGATGCATGTCAGTGACTTCCTCGGTCGAGTAGCGGTCCCGCAGGCTCACAGGGTCCTCTTCCTCGGCCCGACCCTCGATGCTCTCTCCGAGCGCGATCCGGGCGACCAGGCGCCACAACGTCAAGGGGCCGACAGCCGCGTCCAGGAGGGCTTGGACCGTCACCCACCTGAGCAGCCGCGCACCACGCTTGCCGACGGGGACCGCTGTCACCTTCAGCTCGTTGTAGAGCGGGGTCATGACGTGCGGCCGTACGGTCAGACGCAACTCGCCTGCCTCCAGGGCAGCGTGAACGAACACGCTGACCACAACCTGGCCGTCCCAGGTGATGCACTGCGCGCGCAGATAGAGTCGCGTCGGCTCACTGGAGGGCGACTTACGACCCCGGCCAGTCAGATCCGGCGCTTCCCCGTTCGCCTCCCGGGTCCGCTGTAGCCAGAGGTGGGCCGGCAACCCGAGAACTCGCTCCATAGAGAACCCTGGCAGCGGGTCCGTGATCTCCCGTGCACCCCGTCCCAGTTCGTCGAGTGCCGCACCCACGCGCCGCAGCAGTTCCGCCTCGCCGAAGGGCTTGACCGACTCCTCGGGGTCCATGGGTTTCAGAGGGATGTTGATGTGGGCGGCTCCCCAGAGATCGCGCCCGGCGCCGATGAAGTGCTGCGAGGCGTCATAGGGCAGCTGGCGCCCCTCCTGCTCCTCCCCGATCTTCGCGAGCCTCCGGGTAGCCCTCGGCGACGTCCACGGCAGCGCGTCGCGGGAGACCCGCTTGCGACTCAGCACAGACAGAGCGGCCCTCGCCACCAACCGGTCCCCGACGTACACCACTGCCATCCCAGCAAGTAGGCCGACCGGCACCGCGACCAGCCCAAGTCTCACCTCCGGCACCGGTTCGTACGGCACCAGCGCCAGCATCCACGGAGCGACGAGAGGCAGACACGCCAACCATGGGCGGCGGGCCAGCCGACTGTTGAGATTCTTCTTGCGCTGCGCTCGAAACGCCGCCCACCTCATGGTGAGGGCGACCACGACCGCGGTCACCCAGATCGCCGTCGCCCACGGAGAGACATACCCGGCCGCCGTCAGGAGCAACAGGAAGCAAAGACGCCGTAACCACCGCCCGCGACGTGCACGCAAGCTGTGCGCCACCATCGGGACAAGATCGAACCCATACGACGGCACAGGCACCAGCGGACCGTTCAACACATGGTCGACAACCCATTGTGCCGTCGGCTCGCCCAGCGGAGGGCAATCGTCACTGCCCTCCAGGTAGATGGGCCTGCGTGTACTACGCCGCGGCTTCTTCGGAGCCGCGCTCTTCCCCCGAAACTTGCGCCACCACGCCTTAAGCTCCTTCACTCGATCCGGCCGCGCATAGACCGCCTGGCACAGTAACCGCGTCACCTCGGTGGCAGTCGGATCCACCTCCGCGGGACGAGGTGTGTCGGCCGTCCGGGCAGCCCGCTGGACGGGCACACCGGGCCACCCGTCCGTGCATGCCTCCTCCTGCTTCTTCTCCCCAGCTTTGGTGCCCCAGGCGATTCCCATGCCGCTTCCCCGTTCGCTCGTACGGCGGGCATCTTCACGACGAACGGCGGAAGCCGCCAGACCACAAAGGCGACATTGCGTGTAACAGGTCGCGAGACAGATGGATTGGCCGAAACCTGATCAGGCAAGCTGGACGAAGCCATTCCGCAGAGGCACATGACAGCGACCCAGGCCATCAAACCGTCGACAGCTCACCGCAGGAATCACCACCAACCTCATGATCTCCACGGCGGCAATCACCCGCAGCGCGTCCTCGCCACATCCCCGGACCCGATAGCCACCACGTCGGCCACCTATCCGCCTCGCTGAGCACCCCGTCCAACGGGGAGCCAACCTACTCCCCGAGCCTCCGCCAGACCACGCCTCACCGAACCTCGATGCCAGCCCAGCGGGGTGCACTCGCTGGGCTGGCAGGCCCAAGGTCCTCCGATCAGATCGACAAACGTCGCGTTCGGTTGACCTCTGCCAGGTGCAACAACGGCTTGAGGGGAGGTCAGCTCGTACAGCTGCCGGCCGTGCCCCAACGAAGGAACTCCGTACCTCCAGCGCCACCGAGGACCGCCACCGCGTACTGGGCGTAGCCCCATCCCTGCCCCGCGCGAGATTCCGCGAGAACTGTCCGGCAGGCCACGCCGGCGGCGGCCTCTGCCCACTCCTCTCGCGTGCTCTGGTCCCACTCGGGTTTCGTGGCCCACACGTACATCGCGCCTTCGTGCGGAGCGAAGCCGATGCTGGTGTTCTCGTCGCTGATATACCGGGGGTCTTCGAACAGACGGGAGTTGGCGTTCCAGTCGGCAAAGAGCTGGTGGACCGCCTCGGTTGCCACCCTGATTTCGCGTTTGTCGACGCTGGGGATCTGGGCCGCGGCCAGTCCTCCTTCAGTGGGGTACCAGCTCGGGGCCTGCCCGGGGTCGGCGGCAGTGCGGTCGATGGTCTGCGTGATACAGCCGGTGTTGGCGCGGAAGTCGTCCTCCCACACAATCGCCGGCGCCGTGGATGTGGTGTTGTCGACCAGGACGTACTCGTCATACGGAAGGGACTTGTAGATGTCTGCCATCATGCGCAAGGTGAGGCAGGCGTTCTTGGCCACTCCCTGCACGACGCGTGACTCCACGGCCGGGCCGCTAATGGTTATGTAGAGCTCTCTCCGGGCCGGGGCGTAGCCCACGTCGTACTGACCGCTGTAGTTGTAGTCCTCGCCCATGCCGTAGCTGAGGTCGTGCCCGAGTGCGGCCTCGGTCTCGATCTCCGCTTCTCCTTTGGCACGACGAGCTGCACGCCACGTGGCGATCGTCGCCTCGTCCGCGTTCGCAGGAGTAGGGGATGACGCGGCTCCCACCACAGCCTGGGAGCTTGCGGGCGAAGCGGAAGCCGGCATGGTGGCAGTCTTGCTGGGGGATGCGCTGGCGGGAGGACGGGAACTCGTCGAAGCCGTTTCCGTCTTGTCGGGCTGCAGGGCCAGCGCTCCACCCGCCAGGCCACCTATGACAGTGCCCACCACCGCCGCGATGCCGACGAGTCGTCTGCTGGAGCGGGCAGGACGTCTCCAGTTCGGGTCGTCCAGAGTGGGGACGGCCCACTGGGCAGCGACGAGATCGCCCACCAATGTCGGCTCCGCACCCGTCGGCGCAACCTGTGTGGCCTGTGCTGCGAGGAGGACGGCACATGTCTC
The DNA here is from genome assembly GCF_056436715.1 of Streptomyces sp. NPDC043176. Taxonomy (NCBI): domain Bacteria; kingdom Bacillati; phylum Actinomycetota; class Actinomycetes; order Kitasatosporales; family Streptomycetaceae; genus Streptomyces; species Streptomyces sp. NPDC043176. The sequence goes on along the minus strand of NZ_JBWKCA010000013.1, from coordinate 187,633 downwards.
GGCAGCGTCCCACGCGGTGGCTCGATCCCCCGGCTCCTTGGCGAGAGCGCTGCGCACGATGGCGTGGAGTTCGCCAGGAAGACCACGCAGATCAGGATCCTCGGACATGACCCGGTAGGCGACCGCGTCGGGGGCTCCCCCGCCGAAGGGCGCGCGACCGGTGGCGGCGAAGGCTATGAGGGCGCCCCAGACGAACATGTCGCCCTCGGGACCCGTTGTACCGGTGCGGTAGTGCTCGGGGCTGATCCATCCTGGGGTTCCGGTCAGAATGCCGGTGCGCGTCACGGATGTGCCGTCGGCGGCATGAGCGATGCCGAAGTCCAGGACTCGGGGACCGACCGGGGTCAGGATGACGTTCTGCGGCTTGACGTCCCTGTGGACGACACCCGCGGCGTGAATGGCCGCGAGAGCCTGGGCTGTGCCCGTAGCAAAGGCGTAGAGGGTTCCACCAGCCAGCGGCCCGTGCTCGGCGATGTACCGATCGAGGGTGAGCCCTGGGGCATAGGCAGTGGCCAGCCACGGTGACGGTGCTTCGGTGTCAGCCGCGATCAGGGGTACGAGGCAGGGGCCCTGGACACGGGCGGAGAGCTGGACTTCTCGGCGGAAGCGCGCCCGGAACTCCGCGTCGTCCGCCTGGGCCGGGTGGACGACCTTGACCGCGACCCGCAGACCGGCGGCGTCGAGGCCGGCGAACACCGTGCCCATGCCCCCTGAGCCGAGGCGACCGATGATCCGGTAGGGGCCGACGCCCTTGGGGTCACCGGGGTGGGCAGCCAGCACCCGCCCCCCAGAACGAGCACTGCTCACCGGGCTTCCGATCTCCTTCAGACGTGCAGCAGGCCAAAGGCCGGACGCATGCCGGTACCTGAGAGCTGGATATTAGCTGCGCGTCGAGGCGATAGGCACTGCCTTCTCAGGCAATGGTCGGCAACGCTTCCTCATCGAGCACACAAGAGCGAAACGGAGCCGACGAGACTCGCTCGCCGTGCTCCGTCGCTTTCGCCGCAGCGCGTCTGTTCATCGGTGCGCGCCGCGGCCCGGCGCTCCCCGACAATCGACTGACGCCCCATCAGAACGAGCGTCAAATGAGCGTCATCTCAGCGTCAAGACATCGCCCGTAACGCCCACACCGCACCTACCGCGCACGCACAAAACCCCAGGTCAGGCGTCCTTCTTCACCGGCTCCAGGATCGCCACGCACTCCACGTGGTGGGTCATCGGGAAGAGGTCGAAGGCGCGCAGGGTGCGGACCTTGTAGCCGCGGTCCGCGAAGTAGGCGATGTCTCGGGCCAGGGCTGCCGGGTCGCAGGCGACGTAGGCGATGCGGCGGGCGCCCAGGCCCGCGAGGTGGTTGACCGTCTGCTTTCCGGCGCCGGCGCGCGGGGGGTCCAGGACGATGAGGTCGACCTCCGTGATGCCCGTGCGCGGGAGGACCGACTCGACCTTGCCCTGTTCGATGCGGACGCGCGGGAAGTCGGCGAGGTTGTGGCGGGCGTCCTCCACCGCGCGCTTGCCGGACTCGATGCCGAGGACCGCGCCCTGGTCGCCGACGCGGTCGGCGAGGGCGCCCGCGAAGAGGCCGACGCCGCAGTAGAGGTCGAGGGCCGTCTCGCCCTTGCGGGGGGTCAGGCCCTGCATGACGGCGAGCATCAGGGTATGCGCGGCCTTCGGGTGGACCTGCCAGAAGCCGCCGTTGCCGACGCGGTAGGTGCGCTCGTCGGCACGCTCGCGGACGAAGGCGCGGCCGTGGACGCGGTGGACGCCGCCGTCCTTCTCGTCGACGCGGAGGACGGAGACCGGCTTGTCCAGTTCCACCAGCGGGAGGCGGCCGCCGGGCTTGGGGGTCAGGATGACCTGGCGGTCGTGGGAGCCGGAGGCGGCGATGGCCTCGACGGCGGCCATGCCTTCCCAGGTGCGCTTCTCGATGCCGAGTTCCGAGACGCCCTCGGCGGCGATCATGCAGTGGTCGATGATCTCGACCTCGTGGGAGCGGTGCTTGCGCAGGCCCGCGTGGCCCTCGGCGTCGACGGCGTACTGGACGCGGGTGCGCCACTGCGGGACCTGGCCGGCGGGGAGCTTGTCGCCCTCGGCGGGCATGACCGTGCCGTCCCAGCCGGCCTCCTCGGGGGTCAGTCCGGCGAGCCGCAGGAGCTGCTCGGCGATGACCTCGCCCTTGAGGCGGCGCTGGGCGCCGGGCTTGGCGTGCTGCCAGTCGCAGCCGCCGCACTTGCCCGGGCCCGCGAAGGGGCAGGGGGCCTCGACGCGGTCCTTGGACGGGTCGAGGATCGTGATCGCGTCCGCACGCAGGAAGCGGGACGTCTCCTCGCCCTCGGTGACGCGGGCGACGACCTTCTCGCCGGGCAGCGCGTGGCGGACGAAGAGGACGCGGCCCGCTTCGGTGCGGGCGATGCAGTGGCCGCCGTGGGCGACCGGCCCGACCTCGACCTCGTACTCTTCCCCGACCAACGACGAAACAGGGGTGTTCTGCATGGCGGGGAGACTCCAAGGGGGAGGAACTGGGGGAGGTGACCGTGGGCTGCCGTTTGGACGGCAGCCCACCAGTCTAGTTGTTCTTTGAGGTCGGTTCCTTCTGGCGCTTCTCCACCGGCCCGCGGCGGACCGAGCCGGGCGCGTTCCACTCCTGGCGCTTGCGGGCCCGCTTCTTCGCGGCCTCGGAGGACTGGAGCTGGTAGGGGACCGAGGTCACCATGACGCCCGGGGTGAAGAGGAGGCGTCCCTTGAGCCGCAGGGCGCTCTGGTTGTGGAGCAGGTGCTCGTACCAGTGGCCGACGACGTACTCCGGGATGTAGACGGAGACGGCGTCGCGCGGGCTCTCGCGGCGCATGTTCTTGACGTACTCGATCACCGGGCGGGTGATCTCTCGGTACGGGGAGTCGAGGATCTTGAGCGGGACGTTGATGTTGCGGCGTTCCCACTCCTCCTTGAGCGCCTTCGTCTCGGCCGGGTCGACGTTGACGGTGAGCGCCTCCAGCTCGCCGGCGTGCATGAGCTTGGCGTAGGCCAGGGCGCGCAGGGTGGGCTTGTGGAGCTTGGAGACGAGGACGATGGAGCGGACCCGGGAGGGGCGCACGTACTCGTCGGGGCGTTCCTCGGCGGCGGCGATCTCCGCGGCGACGGAGTCGTAGTGCCGGCGGATCGCGGTCATCGTGCCGTAGAAGATCACCATGCCGAGCAGGGCGACCCAGGCGCCGTGGGTGAACTTGGTGGCGAGGACGACGACGAGGACGAGGCCGGTGAAGAAGGCGCCGAAGGCGTTGATCGCGCGGGAGCGGATCATGTGGCGGCGCTTGGCGGGTGCGCGCTCCGTCTTCAGGTGCCGGTTCCAGTGCCGGACCATGCCGATCTGGCTGAGGGTGAAGGAGACGAAGACGCCGACGATGTACAGCTGGATCAGCCGGGTCGAGTCGGCTCCGTAGACCCATACGAGGAGGGCGGCGGCGCCGGCGAGGAGCACGATGCCGTTGGAGAAGGCGAGGCGGTCGCCGCGGGTGTGCAGCTGGCGCGGCAGGTAGCGGTCCTGGGCGAGGATGGAGCCGAGGAGCGGGAAGCCGTTGTACGCGGTGTTGGCGGCCAGGAAGAGGACGAGCGCGGTCGCGGCGGCGAGGACGACGAAGAAGAACGTCCCGTCGCCGAAGACGGCGGCGGCCACCTGGGAGATGACGGGGTCCTGGACGTACCCCGGGCCGACCGGGACGCCGTTGTTCAGGAGGTCCTCGGCGGGCTTCTCGGCCATGCGCACGTCGGTGGCCATGGCGAGGAAGATGATCCCGCAGAACATGGTGACGGCCAGGCCGCCCATGAGGGCGAGGGTGGTGGCGGCGTTCTTCGACTTCGGCTTGCGGAAGGCCGGGACGCCGTTGGAGATGGCCTCGACGCCGGTGAGCGCGGCACAGCCGGAGGAGAACGCGCGCAGCAGCAGGAAGACGAGCGCGAAGCCGGCCAGTCCCTGGTGCTCGGGCTTGATCTCGAAGTCGGCGGTGGGCGCCTTCATGGTGTCGTCGAGGACGATGCCCCGGTACGCGCCCCAGAGGATCATGATGAAGACGCCGGCGACGAAGACGTACGTCGGGATCGCGAAGAGGGAGCCCGACTCCTTCACACCGCGCAGGTTCATGACGGTGAGCAGCACGATCACGCCGACCGCGCAGGCCACCTTGTGCTCGACGACGAAGGGGACCGCCGAGCCGAGGTTCTCGATGCCCGAGGAGATCGACACCGCGACGGTGAGGACGTAGTCGACGAGCAGGGCGCTCGCGACGGTGAGTCCGGCCTTCGGCCCGAGGTTGGTGTTCGCGACCTCGTAGTCGCCGCCGCCGCTGGGGTACGCGTGCACGTTCTGCCGGTAGGACGCGACGACCGTGAACATCAGGACGACGACCGCGAGCGCGATCCACGGGCTGAAGTGGTAGGCCGACAGGCCGGCGACGGAGAGGACGAGCAGCACCTCGCCGGGTGCGTACGCAACCGAGGACAGCGGGTCGGAGGCGAAGACGGGGAGGGCGATGCGCTTGGAGAGAAGGGTCTCCCCGAGCTTGTCGCTGCGCAGGGCCCGCCCGATCAGGATCCGTTTGGGCACGTCGGTCAGTTTGGACACGGAGAGGATCGTAAGCGTTCGAAAAGAGCCACGCGCACCGGCACCCCCGATCGGCACCGAATCTCCCTGAGTACCACCTCGGATGCGGTCCCGGCCAGCGTTGCCGCATAAGCTCGGACCGGGCAACCCGGCAGGGCGTTGCCCGCCGCGGCCCGGGCGCATCGGGCGAGGAAAGTTGTGAGCAGGGTGTTTTCGCAGGTCAGCAAGGCGATCAGGAGTGCGGGGTAAGGGGACGTGCACATCGTCATCATGGGCTGCGGGCGAGTGGGAGCCGCTCTCGCGCAGACCCTCGAACAGCAGGGGCACACCGTCGCGGTCGTGGACCAGGACCCGACGGCTTTCCGTCGTCTGGGGTCGGGTTTCGGCGGTCGGCGCGTCACGGGCGTGGGGTTCGACCAGGACACGCTGCGTGAGGCCGGCATCGAGGAGGCCGGTGCCTTCGCCGCGGTGAGCAGCGGCGACAACTCGAACATCATCGCCGCGCGGGTCGCCCGCGAGATGTTCGGCATCGAGAACGTGGCGGCGCGGATCTACGACCCGCGTCGCGCCGAGGTCTACCAGCGCCTGGGGATCCCGACGGTCGCGACGGTCCGGTGGACCGCCGACCAGATGCTGCGGCGGCTGCTGCCGTCCGGCGCCGAGCCGCTGTGGCGCGACCCGAGCGGCGGCGTGCAGCTCGCCGAGGTGCACACCTCCCCCGCGTGGATCGGACACAAGGTGAGCCGGCTCCAGGAGGAGACCGGCGTCCGCGTCGCCTTCCTCACCCGGCTGGGCGAAGCGATTCTGCCGACCTCTCAGACGGTGCTCCAGGAAGGTGACCTGGTGCACGTGATGATGCGTACGGACGAGATCGCGAAGGTCGAGGAGGCCTTCGCCGAGGGTCCCGAGGAGGGCGGTCACTGATGCGTGTCGCTATTGCGGGCGCGGGTGCGGTGGGCCGGTCCATCGCGGGCGAGCTCCTGGAGAACGGGCACGACGTCCTGCTCATCGACAAGGCGCCGACCGCCATCTCGGTGGAGCGGGTGCCGCAGGCGGAGTGGCTGCTCGCCGACGCCTGTGAGATCACGTCGCTCGACGAGGCGGCGCTGCAGCGCTGCAACGTGGTGATCGCGGCGACCGGCGACGACAAGGTGAACCTGGTCGTCTCGCTGCTCGCCAAGACCGAGTACGGCGTGCCGCGGGTGGTGGCCCGCGTGAACAACCCGAAGAACGAGTGGCTGTTCAACGAGGCCTGGGGCGTGGACGTCGCCGTCTCGACGCCGCGTCTGATGTCGGCCCTGGTGGAGGAGGCGGTGAGCGTCGGCGACCTGGTCCGGCTGCTCCGCTTCAGCCACGGCGACGCGAACCTGGTCGAGCTGACGCTCCCGCCGGAGTCGGCCGTCGCCGGTACCGCCGTCGGGGACGTGGCCTGGCCGCAGGACACCTCGCTGGTGACGATCATCCGCGGTTCGCGGGTGCTGACGCCGAGCGCCGAGGAGACCCTGGAGGCCGGTGACGAGCTGCTGTTCGTGGCCGCCCAGGCCCGTGAGGAGCAGTTGGAGGACCTGCTGCAGGTCCGCCGCGAGACCACCGAGTCCTGATCGGTACCGGCATACGGAAGGGCCCGGACCTGGCGAACAGGTCCGGGCCCTTCCGTATGCCGTCTCAGGACTCCGGGTGGCTCCGCGCGGCCGGCGTGTGCCGCCTCAGCGCGGCCGGCGCGCACCGCCTCAGGACTCCGGGTGGCTCTGCGAGGCGGCGGCCTTGCGCTCCTTCTCGGCGCGCTCCTCGGCCTCCATCTCGGCGAACACGTCGATCGGCGCCGGGGCCTTCGCGAGGAACAGCCAGGTGAGGTAGACCGCGAGGAGGAACGGCGGGATCTTCAGGGCGACCAGGACCCAGCCGAACTTGGTCGTGTCGGCCCACCAGTACATCGGGAAGAGGATCGCGCACTTGCCGAGCAGGATCAGGCCCCAGGCCCAGCTGGCCTTCGTGTAGGCCTTCTTGCGGCCCGGGTTGCGGGTGCGCCAGGAGAGGTTCTCCTTGAAGACCGGGCCGAGGATCAGGCCGATCAGGGGAACGCCGGCGAGCGCCGTGATGATGTACGCGAGGGCGAGGCCCAGGGTGTACAGCATGCCCGGCAGGTAGAAGTCCTTGGCGTTGCCCGTCATCATCGCGAAGACGACGCCGAAGGCGACCCCGAAGACGCCGCTGAAGGCGTGCTTGACGGTGTCCCGGCGGATCAGCCGGACGGCGACCAGGACCAGCGAGACCGCGAGTGCGGCGATCGCCGAGACGTGCAGGTTCTTGTTGACCGTGAAGATCGTGACGAACAGCAGGCCGGGCACGACCGTCTCGACCATGCCGCGCACACCGCCGAAGGCCTCGGAGAGCGCGGCCTCGGTCACCGCCTTGTCGGCCTGGGTCTTCTGGTCCGGGGTCGACTGGGCCGCCGTCGGCTTGTCGAGGGACGTCACCGGCTACTCCTGTCCGAGCGGTCGGAGCTCGTATTTGGGGTTGAAGAGGACCCGCCGGCCGTGGCTCATCGAGATCCGGCCGGAGGCGATCAGCTTGCGGCCCGGCTCGATGCCCACGATGGAGCGGCGGCCGAGCCAGACGACGTCGAGCGGTGCCGTGCCGTCGAAGAGTTCGGCCTCCAGCGCGGGTACACCGGCCCGGGGACGCAGCGTGACCGTGCGCAAGGTACCAGTCACCTTGACTATCTGGCGGTCGGAGCAGTCGCAGATACGAGTGCACCCCGACGCTTCGGCGTCCTCCTGGAGCTCCTCCGACTCCAGGTCCTCCGGGGAGGAGGAGAGCCGGTCGAGCATCCGGCGGAACCGACCGGCCGGCTTCTCTGTACGTGGTGCAGCACTCATACAGAAAGCGTACCGGCCGCCGCTGTCACCGAGACCGGCCCCGGACGACCGTCCGGTTCGCGGTCCGTCCGCGGGCCGTCCGCAGGTCGTCCGCGGGCCGTTCGAGGCCCGTCCGCGGTCCGTCCGAGGTCCTCTCGTCGTCCGCTCGTCGTCCGCTCGTCGTCCGTTCACCGTTCGAAGCGGTACCCCATGCCCGGTTCGGTGACGAAGTGGCGCGGGTGCGAGGGGTCGGCCTCCAGCTTCCGGCGGAGCTGCGCCATGTACACGCGGAGGTAGTTGGTCTCGGTGCCGTACGACGGTCCCCAGACCTCCTGGAGCAACTGCTTCTGGCTGACCAGCCGGCCGCTGTTGCGGACGAGGACCTCCAGGAGGTGCCACTCGGTGGGGGTGAGCCGGACGTCCCGGCCGTCGCGGTGGACCTTCTTCGCGGCCAGGTCGACGGTGAAGCCCGCGGCCTCCACCACGACGACCCCGTCCTCGGCGCCGCCGACCGGCTCGGCCCTGCGCACGGCCGCGCGCAGCCGGGCGAGCAGCTCGTCCATGCCGAAGGGCTTGGTGACGTAGTCGTCGGCGCCCGCGTCGAGCGCCTCGACCTTCTCGTCGGAGGTCTGCCGGGCCGAGAGGACCAGGATCGGCACCCTGGTCCAGCCGCGGAGGCCCTTGATGACCTCGACGCCGTCCATGTCGGGCAGGCCGAGGTCGAGGACGACGACGTCGGGGTGGCGTTCGGCGGCCAGCCGGAGGGCGGCGGCACCGTCGGCCGCGGCGTCGACCTCGTACTTCCGCGCCTTGAGGTTGATCACCAGGGCACGGACGATCTGCGGCTCGTCGTCGACCACGAGGACCCGGGTCATGGAGGGGGCCTACCTTCTGCTGGAAATTGCTGTACGGGGAAGAGGACGGGCGCGGTACGGGTCCTGGTTCGCTCCCGGATCTCGTACGGGCGCGGTGGCCGCTGTCGGGCCACGGCCGGGGCCGGCGGTCACGACGGCCGTCAGGACCACGCCCGGGCCGGCGGTCACGACGAGGCCGTCAGGCCCACGGTCGCGGAGGCGGTCACGGCGGGGCGTCACGACCATGCCCGGGGCTGCGGTCACGGTGGGGCGTCACGACCACGCCGGGGGCTGCGGTCACGCCGAAGCGTCACGGCCACGACCACGGCGGCGGCGGTCACAGCGGACCCGTCGGGCCGCACGGCCGGGGTGCCGTTCACGTCGGTGCGCATCAGGTCACGGCGTGGGCCGGGAGGGCGGCGGGGGGCGCCTGGGGCCCGCCCGGCGCGGCCCGGAGGGTGAGGACCATCGTCAGGCCGCCGCCCGGGGTGTCCTCGGCGCCGATGGTCCCGCCCATGGACTCCACGAAACCGCGGGCCACGGCGAGCCCGAGGCCGACGCCGGAGCCGCGCGGGGCGTCGCCGAAGCGCTGGAAGGGCTCGAAGATCCGGTCCTTGGCGTGGTCGGGGACGCCGGGCCCGCGGTCCACGACCCGCAGTTCGACCCGGTCCCCCAGCGCGCTGGCGGAGACGGCGACGGGCGTGCCCCCGGGGCTGTACTTCACGGCGTTCTCCACGATGTTGGCGACGGCGCGCTCCAGGAGTCCCTTGTCGACGTCGACCATCGGCAGCCACTCGGGGATGTCGAGCTCGGCGCTGCCGTCCGGCACTCCCCCGAGGGCCATGGGCACGACCTCGTCGAGGTCGACGGTCCGGATCAGAGGAGTGACGGTGCCGGTCTGGAGCCGGGACATGTCGAGGAGGTTGCCGACGAGGTGGTCGAGGCGGTCGGCGCCGGCCTCGATGCCCGCCAGGAACTCGGCACGGTCCTCCTCGGACCATTCGACGTCGTCGGAGCGGAGCGAGGACACGGAGGCCTTGATGCTCGCCAGGGGCGTCCGCAGGTCGTGGCTGACCGCCGCGAGCAGGGACGTACGGATCTTGTTGCCCTCGGCCTGCTTCCTGGCCTCCTCGGCCTCGCCGACCAGGCGCTGCCGTTCGAGGACGACGGCGGCCTGGGCGGCGAAGGCGCCCAGCACCCGCCGGTCCTCCGCCGGCAGCACACGGCCCGTCAGGGCGAGGGCGAGATGGTCGCCGACCGGCATGTCGACGTCGGCGTCCTCGGGCCGTGCCGCCGGGTGCGGGCCCACGTTCGCCGCCCGCGTCCACGGCTCGGCGCCGTCGGCGCGCTCCAGGAGGGCCACCGACTCCATGGAGAAGGTCTCGCGGACCCGTTCGAGGAGGGCCTCCAGGCTGGTCTCGCCGCGCAGCACGCTGCCCGCGAGATAGGAGAGGACCTCGGACTCGGCGCGCAGCCGGGCGGCCTGGTGGGTACGGCGGGCGGCCAGGTCGACCACCGAGGCGACCGACATCGCGACGCCGAGGAAGACGGCGATGGCGACGATGTTCTTGGGGTCGGCGACGGTGAGCCGGTGGACGGGCGGGGTGAAGAACCAGTTGAGGAGCAGGGAGCCGGCGGCGGCCGAGGCGAGCGCCGGCACGAAGCCGCCGAGGAGGGCCGCGGAGACCGTCAGGGCGAGGAAGAGCAGCATGTCGTTGGCGAGGCCTAGGTCGGCGTCGACATGGGTGAGGAGGAGGGCGAGGGCGACGGGTCCGCCGACACCGACGAGCCAGCCGCCGAGGATGCGGGAGCGGCCCAGCCGGGCGCCGCGCGCGACCGGCAGGCCCCGCCCCTTCGCGACCTCGCCGTGGGTCACGATGTGGACGTCCAGGTCGGTCCCGGAGTCCCGGGCGACGGTCTGTCCGACGCCGGGACCGAACACGTACTGCCAGGAGCGGCGGCGGCTGGAGCCCAGGACGATCTGGGTGGCGTTGACCCCTCGGGCGAACTCGAGGAGCGCGGAGGGGACGTCGTCGCCGATGACGTGGTGAAAGGTTCCGCCGAGGTCCTCGACCAGGGTGCGCTGGACGGCCAGCTCCTTGGGCGAGGCGGCGGTGAGCCCGTCGCTGCGGGCTATGTAGACGGCGAGGACCTCGCCTCCCGCGCCCTTCTCGGCGAGCCGGGTGGCGCGCCGTATCAGCGTGCGTCCCTCGGGGCCTCCGGTCAGGCCGACGACGATCCGCTCCCTGGCCTGCCAGGTGGAGCGGATGTTGTGCTCGCCCCGGTACTGCCGGAGGTACTCGTCGACCCGGTCGGCGGTCCACAGCAGGGCCAGCTCGCGCAGCGCGGTGAGGTTGCCGGGGCGGAAGTAGTTGGAGAGGGCCGCGTCGACCTTGTCCGAGGTGTAGACGTTGCCGTGGGCCATCCGGCGCCGGAGGGCCTCCGGGCTCATGTCGACGAGTTCGATCTGGTCCGCCCGGCGCACGATCTCGTCGGGGACGGTCTCCCGCTGCCGCACCCCCGTGATCGACTCGACGACGTCGCCCAGGGACTCCAGGTGCTGGATGTTGACCGTCGACACGACGTCGATGCCCGCGGCGAGGAGCTCGGCGACGTCCTGCCACCGCTTGGGGTTCCTGGACCCGGGCACGTTCGTGTGGGCGAGCTCGTCGACGAGGGCGACGGCGGGGCGGCGGGCCAGGACCGCGTCGACGTCCATCTCGGTGAAGGCCGTCCCGCGGTGGTCCAGGGTGCGGCGCGGGACCTGTTCCAGGCCGTGCAGCATGGCCTCCGTGCGCGGCCGTCCGTGGTGTTCCACGAAGGCCACCACGCAGTCCGTGCCGCGCCCGACCCGCCGGCGCCCCTCGGAGAGCATCGCGTAGGTCTTGCCGACGCCCGGCGCAGCGCCGAGGTAGATCCGAAGCTTGCCGCGTCCCATGGCTCGACCATACGTCCAGCCAAACGGACATTACGCGCACGGCGAGAGGCCCCGGTGCGGTATTGACGTGATTCTGATGTCGATTCCTCCGGCTCCCGGTGTCGAGAACGCCGGACCGGCTCCGACCTCACCGTGACAGTGGCCCCGGGCACCGCCCGGGACGTGACGCACACCCGAGGAGCACCCCGTGAAGTACATGCTGCTGATGCAGTTCAACGCGCAGAGCCTCGACGTCCCCTCCCTCACGGAGTGGCGGCCCGAGGAGATCCGCGCGCACATCGCCTTCATGCGGACCACGAACGAGAAGCTGGCGGCGGCGGGAGAGCTGGTCGACGCGCAGGGGCTCGCGATGCCGGAGACGGCTCGGATCGTCCGGGCGGCGGCGGACGGCTCGGCGCTGGTGACCGACGGGCCCTTCGCCGAGACCAAGGAGTTCCTGGCCGGCTGGTGGATCGTCGAGGTCCCCTCGGTCGAGCGTGCCGTGGCGATCGCCGCCGAGGTGTCGGCGGCGCCCGGCCCCGGCGGCGCCCCCGTCAACATGCCGATCGAGGTCCGCGAGGTCATGTCCGAGCCCCCGGCGGAACCGGGCGCGGAGAACTGAACAGGGCCGGGGCGGGACCGTCGACCGGTCTCCGGCCCGGCCCGCCGCCCCTCAGTGCTCGATGATCTCGCCGTCGCTCAGCTCCAGGACCCGGTCCGCCAGGCCCAGGAGCTGGGGGTCGTGCGTGGCGACCAGAGCCGTGCAGCCCTCGCTGCGGACCACCGCGCGGAGCAGCTGCATGACGGCGAGGCCCGTCTCCGCGTCCAGCTGGCCCGTGGGTTCGTCGGCTATGAGCAGGGCGGGCTTGTTGGCGAGGGCGCGGGCGATGGCGACCCGCTGCTGCTGGCCGCCGGAGAGCTCACCGGGCCGCTGCTCCGCGTGGTCGGCGAGGCCGACCAGGCCGAGCAGCAGGGCGACCCGCTCGTCGCGCTCCTTGGGGTCCGCCTTGCGCAGGCGCATGGGGACGCCGACGTTCTCGGCGGCGGAGAGGATCGGGAGCAGTCCGAAGGACTGGAAGATGAAGCCGATCCGGTCGCGGCGCAGTTCCAGGAGCCCGTTCTCTCCGAGCGTGGAGAGGTCGGTGCCGTCGATGACGATCCGGCCGCCGTCGGCGCTGTCGAGGCCGCCCACGAGGTTGAGGAGCGTCGTCTTGCCGGAGCCCGAGCGGCCCTTGAGCGCGACGAGCTCGCCGCGCGGGATGTCGAAGGAGACCCCGCGCAGGGCGTGGACGGCCGCCTCGCCCGTGCCGTACGAACGGCGCAGGTCCTCGACGCGGACCATCGGCAGGGCGGCCGGGTCCTCGGCCAGTGCCGTCGCGGACCCCGTGCTGCTCTCACTCACCTGAGTTCCCCCTCCTCGAACATGTGCGCCCGCCAGTATGGTCCGCGGCCGCCGCCCGCGGCCAGAGCCGGGGACCTGTGCCTGTGGAAGACGGGGGATGCGCGAACGGCCGGTGGGCCGCTTCCCGTACGAGGCGCACGGGAAGCGGCCCACCGGCCGAAACGAGGTGGTTCAGCGGAGCTCGGAGATCTCCGGACCGCGCTGGAGCTGGCCCATGCCGCCGGAGAAGCGGGAGTTCTCCTGCTCCTCCTGCTGCACGCCGTCCGGCACCATCTGCGCGTCGTTCGGCAGCTTGAGCACGATCGGGTCGCGGGGGGCCATCGGGCCGTCGCCGCGGACGACGACGGTGTCCCGGACGATCTGCTCCAGGAGTCCGGCCGCCTCGGGCTGGACCGCGCCCTGCCCGGAGATCACTCCGCGCAGGAACCAGCGGGGGCCGTCGACGCCCACGAAGCGGACCGTCTGTACGCCGCGGTTGCCGTCCGGCAGCTGCACCGGGACCTGGGCCCGCAGCTCCCAGCCCAGCGGGCCCTCGACCTCGTCGATGGCGCCGCCCTGCTGGATGATCCCCGTGGCGATCTCGTCGCGGACCTCGCCCCAGATGCCCTCGTTCTTGGGGGCGGCGAAGGCCTGCAGTTGTACGGCGCTGTCGCGCAGCACGACGGTGGCGGCGACGATCGCGTCACCGGCCACCTCCACGCGGAGCTCCATGCCCTCGACTCCGGGCACGAAGACGCCGCCGAGGTCCACGCGGCCCTCGTCGGGCTTGGCCACCTCGGAGATGTCCCAGGGCCCGTCGGGCCGGGGCGCCGGCGGAAGGTTCACACGGCGCGGGGCCGCGTCGTCCGCGTCCTCGCCGTCCACCGCGTCGACGACCTGCTCGGCCTCGCCCGCCGCGTCCTCGGCGGCACCGCTCTTCTTGCGACGTCCGAACACGTCACTGTCCTTCCCGGTCGGATACGACCGAAGCGTATCGATTCCCACCCGTAGTGCCGTCCACGGCGGCATGACCGCCGGTGGACCCGAAGCCCCCCTCGGCCCGCGCCGAGCCGGGAAGTTCCGCCACCTCGTGGAAGCGCACCTTCTCGACCTGTTGGACGACAAGTTGGGCGATCCTGTCGAATCGCTCGAACCGCACGCTCTCGCGCGGGTCGAGGTTGACCACGATCACCTTGATCTCTCCACGGTACCCGGCATCGACCGTCCCCGGGGCATTCACCAGCGCCACTCCGCAGCGGGCCGCGAGACCGGAGCGCGGGTGCACGAAGGCCGCGTACCCGTCGGGCAGGGCGATGGAGACCCCGGTGGGCAGCACGGCGCGCTCGCCGGGGGCGAGCACGGCGGCCTCGGTGGTCACCAGGTCCGCCCCGGCGTCGCCGGGGTGCCCGTAGGCCGGGATCGGCACCTCGGGGTCCACGCGGCGGATGAGTACGTCGACAGGGTTGCGCATCAGGGGTTCACCTCGAAGGCGCGGGCGCGCCGGACCTGGTCGGGGTCGGACATGGCGGCCTGGATCTCCTCCGGGCGGCCGTTGTCGATGAAGTGGTCGACCTTGACCTCGACGAAGAGGGCGTCGGCGCGGACGGCGACGGGGCCCTCGGGCCCGCCGATCCGGCCGACCGCGGTCGAGAAGATCTTGCGGCCGTGCACGGCGGTGACCGCGGCCTCCAGGTGGAGGACGGTGCCGACGGGGACGGGCCGGACGAAGTCGGTCTCCAGACGTCCGGTCACGGCGATGACCCGCAGCAGCCAGTTCAGGGAGCCGAGGGTCTCGTCGAGCGCGGTGGCGAGCACGCCGCCGTGCGCGAGGCCGGGGGCGCCCTGGTGGTCGGGGGTCACCGTGAACTCGGCGGTGACGGTCACGCCCTCGCCCGCCCGTGCTTCCAGGTGGAGGCCGTGGGGCTGGCCGCCGCCGCACCCGAAGCAGTACTCGTAGTGGGAACCGAGCAGCTCGCCGGGGGCCGGCGCGTCGGGGTGGCGTACCGGCGGTATGGCGTCGGCCGGCGGGGTGAGGGCGGCAGATGTTGCAGTCACAGGCGCAGACCTTACCCGCGCGGATGGGCGCGGGTCGCGCCGTGCCAAGCTTGGACGCATGCAGCCTTCCGCACCGTCCCCGGCCCCCTCCCCCGCGCCCTCCGCCGGCCCGCACTTCGACGAGCGGCTGACGGCGCCCCGTTCCTGGTGGGTCATCGTGGGCCTGCTGGGCCTCTCCGGCGGTCTGGTCATGTTCCCGCTGGGCACGGTCCCGATGCTGGGCGGTGTGATCGTGGCGGCGGTGCTGGCGGGCATGGCGGTCTCCTCGTACGGCTCCGCCCGGATCCGGGTGGTGGCCGGTTCGCTGGTGGCGGGGGACGCCCGGATCCCGGTCTCGGCGCTGGGGGCGGCCGAGGCGCTCGACGCGGAGGAGGCGCGCGCCTGGCGCACTTTCAAGGCCGATCCGCGCGCGTTCATGCTGATGCGCAGCTACGTGCCGGGGGCGGTGCGGGTCGAGGTGACGGACCCGGCGGACCCGACGCCGTACGTGTACCTGTCGAGCCGCGAGCCGGCGGCCCTGGTGGCGGCGCTGGAGGCCGAACGGACCGCCGCCGGGAGCTGAACCCGGTGCCCGCGCGGTAAGCCGGCCACCGGCCCTCGCCGGAAGCACGCCCGGTGGTCGCGCGGGGAAGCCGGACGGCGGCCCGCCCCGGAAGCACGCCGGGCAGCGCGCGGGGAAAGCCGGACGAGTGGCCCGCGCCGACTCGATCTCAGGGGCCCCACGGGGCCCCTGAGCCGTATCCGGCGGAAGGTACCCGGGTGGCCGGGCTAGAAGCCGAGTTCCTTGGGGTTCTCGGGCTGCTCCAGCGGAGGCAGGTCGCGGAGGGCGTCCCAGGGGATCTGGCGGTCGCGCAGGTCCTTGCGGATGCGCGTGGCGAGTTTCTTGGTGTCGCGGCGGTTCATGACCGCGCCGACGGCGGCGCCCACCATGAAGGGCATGAGGTTCGGCAGGTTGCGGACCATGCGTTTCATGATCTGCTGGCGCAGCTCGCGCTTGAGCTGGCCGCCGAGGGCCGCGTTGACCGTGGTGGGCTTGGTGGGGTCGATGCCCCGCTCCTCGGCCCAGGACGTCAGATAGGCCGCCGAGCGCTGGGTGAGCCGGCCGGGGGGCCGCAGGCCGTACACCTCGTGCAGTTCGGCGATGAGTTTGAGTTCCACGGCGGCGACGCCGGTGATCTCGGCCGCCAGTTCGGCCGGCAGGGCCGGGGGGACCGGCAGCATGGCCGCGGCGCCGACGCCCGCGCCGACGGTCGAGCTCGCGTTTGCGGCGCCCGCGACGAGCTTGTCCGCGAGCTCCTCGGGGCCGAGCCCGGGGAACTGTCTCCGGAGGGCCGCCAGGTCGCGGACGGGGATCCGCGGGGCGAGGTCGATCAGGCGGTCGGCGAGGTGGCCGATGCCGGCCTTGGCGCTGTCGCCGCCGCGCCGAACGCCCTGCGCGACGCCGCGTCGCACGGCGTCGATCCGCTCGGAGTCGATCTTGATCTTGTCGAGCTGGGCCCGCGCGGGGTTGGCGAGCCGCCTGACGGCGCCGAAACGGCCGTCCTGCCGCGCCACGTCACTCCCGCCGGTCCGTCCCGGCTCACCGTCCGCCGGGTCCGGCTCGGTGACCGCCTCGAGCGAGGCCGCGAGGCCCCGCTCGTCGTCACGCGCGCCGGGAGAGGGCAGGGGGGCGGTGTGCACGGCTTCGGGGGCCTCCTGGGCACCCTCTGCCGGGCCTGAGCCGCCTTTGCGCGTCCCCGGGCTCCCGGGGAGCCGCAGACGCCGCTTCCGGGACGGTGTGTCGCCTGCCACGACGAGCGACCTCAGTCGCAGTCGCGGCAGATCGGCTGACCGTTCTTCTCCCTGGCCAGCTGGCTGCGGTGGTGGACGAGGAAGCAGCTCATGCAGGTGAACTCATCGGCCTGCTTGGGCAGGACCCGGACGGCCAGCTCCTCGTTCGAGAGGTCGGCGCCGGGAAGCTCCAGGCCTTCGGCGGCCTCGAACTCGTCGACGTCGACGGTCGAGGTCGACTTGTCGTTCCGGCGGGCCTTCAGTTCTTCAAGGCTGTCCGAGTCGACGTCGTCGTCGGTCTTGCGTGGGGTGTCGTAATCCGTTGCCATGTCGCTCTCCCCCTCTGGGTGGTTGCGGTGTCTCCAGCGCACGTAACGCGTGAGAGGTCGGACTTGTGCCCGACCTGAGGCGGAGATTTTGCCTCACATCAAGGTCTGTTACTCAATCGACACCCGTCGCACGCTCTCGCGAGTGATCGGCTTCGGGTGGCGAACCGGACCGTACACGGTCCGGCGGGCGTCCTACACAGGCGCCACCCCGTGTACTTCCCGTCATTCCGGGCCCTGGAAACCCGGACTTTTCCTGGTTTTCCGAGGGATTTCTCGGTCACGGAGAGTGGAGGTCCGAACACCCTGTCCTGTGATCGATCACACATGCGTGTCTCAGAATCAGGGTCCCGGAATTCCGCGCAAAGCGAACGGAACCGGTCGGCTCGTGCAGTGTGTCAGATCGGCAGAGTGACGCGCATCACGAGACCACCGCCCTCGCGGGGCTCCGCGATGATACGGCCGCCGTGGGCGCGGGCCACGGACCGGGCGATCGACAGGCCGAGACCGACCCCCTTGTCGCTGCCGGTCCGCTCCTGGCGGAGCCTCCGGAACGGCTCGAAGAGGTTGTCGATCTCGTACGCGGGAACGACCGGACCCGTGTTCGAGATGACCAGGACCGCCTGGCCGTGCTCGGTGTCCGTCGTGACCTCCACCCACCCGTCTTCCGGAACGTTGTACCGCACGGCGTTCTGGAGCAGGTTCAGCGCGATCCGCTCCAGCAGGACGCCGTTGCCCTGGACGACCGCGGGACCCAGCTCGCGCCGGATCTCGACGCCCTTGGCCACGGCCTCGGCGTGCGTCTGGTCGATCGCCCGGGAGGCGACCTCGGCGAGGTCGACGGCCTTGCGCTCGATGATCTGGTTGTCGCTCCGGGCGAGCAGCAGCAGGCCCTCGACGAGCTGCTCGCTGCGTTCGTTGGTGGCGAGCAGGGTCTTGCCGAGCTGCTGGAGGGCCAGCGGAGCCTCGGGGTCCGAGACGTGGATCTCCAGCAGGGTCCGGTTGATCGCGAGCGGGGTGCGCAGCTCGTGCGAGGCGTTCGCGACGAACCGCTGCTGGGCGGTGAAGGCCCGCTCGAGCCGCTCCAGCATCTCGTCGAAGGTGTCGGCGAGCTCCTTGAGCTCGTCGTCGGGGCCGTCCAGCTCGATCCGCCGGGCCAGGTCGGAACCGGCCACCTGGCGGGCGGTGCGGGTGATCCGGCCGAGCGGCGAGAGCACGCGTCCGGCCATGGCGTAGCCGAAGGCGAAGGCGATGATGCTCAGCCCGAGCAGGGCGAAGAGGGAGCGGCGCAGGAGGTCGTCGAGGGCCAGGTCGCTCTGGTGCCGCAGGCAGACCGAGACGGCGTCGTTGAACTGGTCGCCGGTGCCCGTGTTGGGCAGCCGGCACCAGGACGTGGTCGGTTGCACCTCGCCCTTGACGATCTTGAACGGCAGCTGGGCCGCGCTGTCGCCGAGGGCCTGCGCCGTGAAGAGGTAGATGATCGAGAGCAGCAGGATGCCCGCGATGAGGAACATCCCGCCGTAGAGCAGCGTGAGACGTATCCGGATGGTCGGGCGCAGCAGCGGGCGGACCGGGTCCCGCGGGTCCCAGGTCGGCTTCGGCGGCGCCTGGAGGTGGGGTGCCGGTGTCGTGGCCATCACGTCAGATCCGGTACCCGGAACCGGGCACGGTGACGATGACCGGCGGCTCGCCGAGCTTGCGGCGCAGGGTCATGACCGTGACGCGCACGACGTTGGTGAAGGGGTCGGTGTTCTCGTCCCAGGCCTTCTCCAGGAGCTGCTCGGCCGAGACGACGGCGCCCTCGCTGCGCATGAGGACCTCCAGGACGGCGAACTCCTTCGGCGCGAGCTGGACCTCCTTGCCCTCGCGGAAGACCTCGCGGCGGTTGGGGTCGAGCTTGATGCCGGCCCGCTCCAGGACGGGCGGCAGGGGCACGGTGGTGCGCCGGCCGAGGGCGCGCACGCGCGCGGTGAGCTCGGTGAAGGCGAAGGGCTTGGGGAGGTAGTCGTCCGCGCCGAGCTCCAGGCCCTCCACGCGGTCGCTGACGTCGCCGGAGGCGGTGAGCATCAGGACGCGGGTGGGCATGCCGAGCTCGACGATCTTGCGGCAGACGTCGTCCCCGTGGACGAGCGGGAGGTCGCGGTCGAGGACGACGACGTCGTAGTCGTTGACCCCCACCCGCTCCAGGGCCGCGGCGCCGTCGTACACGACGTCGACGGCCATGGCCTCCCGGCGCAGTCCGGTGGCCACCGCATCGGCGAGCAGCTGCTCGTCCTCGACGACGAGTACGCGCACGTCGTTCGTTCCTTCCCGTCGAGCCGCTGTCCGGGGTGGGGACCGGCTGGATTCCGAGCACTGACTGTGCGTGTCCATCCTGCCCCGTACGCGCGTAAACCGGCTGTAAGGCGGGGGTGCGAGCCCGGGGGCGGGCGGGTGGTGAGGAGGGGGCGTGCGGCGGGGCGCGAAGAATTCACCTGATTCGCGGGCCAGTTGAGGTTTCCTTGAGGAAGGGGCTGGGGAGGACGACTGCACACCCCGTGATCACGCCCTGTACGAGGCGCGCCGCCTACCGCTCGCTGTCCCCAGAGGCCGCAGTGTGTGATCCACCCACCCTCGGCACACCCCCGTGCCACCGGACCCACGACGAGGGGGCGCACGATGGACGCTTTCACCGCAGGACTGCTGCACCGCATCAGGACCACGCAGACCGACCTCACGCGAGCTCGTGAGACGGGCGACGACTACCTGGCGGATGTCGAGCAGGCGGAGCTGGACGACCTGCACCGCCTGGCCGCCGAGCACGGCGTGGAGGTCGCCGCGCCGGGCGTCTGACCCGTCTCCCTCCGACCGACCGACCGACGACCCGCCCGTACGCACGAGGGCCCCGGAGCCGCTCCCGGCTCCGGGGCCCTCGTGCGTCCGCCTCACGGCCCCGCCGGCGCCGTCCTAGTCGTGCCAGGCCCCCAGCTCCTCCAGGAGCTCCTGGAGGGGCTGGAAGAGCCCTGGGGAGGCCGCCAGGGCCAGTTCGCCCGACGCGGGCTCCCCGGGACGGCCGCCGGTCAGCGCGCCCGCCTCGCGGGCGACGAGGGCCCCGGCGGCGAGGTCCCAGGGGTTGAGCCCGCGCTCGTAGTACGCGTCGAGGCGGCCGGCCGCGACGTCGCAGAGGTCGATCGCCGCCGAGCCGGCGCGCCGGATGTCGCGGACCAGCGGGATCACCCGCTGTGCCACGTCCGCCTGGTGGGCGCGGCGGGTCTGGACGTATCCGAAGCCGGTGCCCAGGAGGGTCTGGTCGAGGGAGGGCGAGGGGCGGACGGCGAGCCGCCGGTCCCCCGCGTACGCCCCGCCGCCGAGGACCGCCCGGTAGGTCTCGCCGCGCATCGGCGCCTCGACCACGCCGACCACGGCCTCGCCGTTCCGTTCCGCGGCGATCGAGACGGCCCAGGTGGGCAGGCCGTAGAGGTAGTTCACGGTGCCGTCGAGCGGGTCGATGACCCAGCGGATCCCGCTGGTGCCGGGTGTGGCGGCGCCCTCCTCGCCGAGGAGGCCGTCCTGGGGCCGGTGCTCGGCGAGGAAGCCGGTGATCAGCTTCTCGGCGGCGATGTCCATCTCGGTGACCACGTCGATGGGGCTGGACTTGGTCGTCGCCACCGCGAGGTCGTCCGGGCGACCGTCGCGGAGGAGGGCTCCGGCCCGCCGTGCGGCCTCCAGGGCGATGTCGAGCAGTTCGGTGAGCAGAGGGTCGGTCACGCTGACTCCTTACGCGTACGGGCTGTCGGCGCCGGCCGCCGCCGGACGCTCGGCCCTGGCCGGGCAGCAGCCGATCGGGCACAGGTCGTGGGAGGCGCCGAGGGCGCCGAGGGCGCACCGCTCCGCGCGGGCGCCCCGCTCGTGCGCCGCGCGCTCCAGGAGCAGGTCGCGGACGGCCGCGGCGAAGCGCGGGTCGGCGCCGACGGTGGCGGAGCGGCGGACGGGCAGTCCGAGCTCGGCCGCCTTCGCGGTGGCCTCGGTGTCGAGGTCGTACAGGACCTCCATGTGGTCGGAGACGAAGCCGATGGGGACCATGACGGCCGCGGGGACCCCCGCGCCGTGCAGCTCCTCCAGGTGGTCGCAGATGTCGGGCTCGAGCCACGGGATGTGGGGGGCGCCGCTGCGGGACTGGTAGACGAGCTTCCAGGGGTGGTCGGCACCGGTCCGTTCGCGGACCGCGTCGGCGATCACCCGGGCCACGTCGAGGTGCTGGCGGACGTAGGCCCCGCCGTCGCCGTGCTCGGTGACCGGGCCGGAGCTGTCGGCGGCGGAGTCGGGGATGGAGTGGGTGGTGAAGGCGAGGTGGGCCTTGTCCCGCACGGACGGGTCGAGCTCGGCGAGGGAGGCGAGGACGCCCTCGATCATGGGCTCGACGAAGCCGGGGTGGTTGAAGTAGTGCCGGAGCTTGTCGACGCGGGGCAGCGGCAGGCCTTCCCCTTCCAGCGCCGCGAGCGCGTCGGCGAGGTTCTCGCGGTACTGGCGGCAGCCGGAGTAGGAGGCGTACGCGCTGGTGGTGAGGACGGCGATGTGGCGCCTGCCGTCGGTGACCATCTCGCGGAGGGTGTCGGTGAGGTACGGCGCCCAGTTCCGGTTTCCCCAGTAGACCGGGAGGTCGAGGCCGGCCTCCGCGAAGTCCGTCCGCAGCGCGTCGAGGAGCGCGCGGTTCTGGTCGTTGATCGGGGAGACGCCGCCGAAGAGGAAGTAGTGCTGCCCCACTTCCCTGAGCCGTTCCTTCGGGATGCCGCGGCCGCGCGTCACGTTCTCCAGGAACGGGACCACGTCGTCCGGGCCCTCGGGGCCGCCGAAGGAGAGCAGCAGCAGGGCGTCGTACGGGGCGGGATCGTGCTGATCGGACATGGCACCGATCCTCCCACCCGCGTCAGACCCCGGAAGGCGCGGCCCGTCCGTGGGGACTCGTCCGAAGAAGGGGGATGACCGATCGACTTCAACACCGTAGGCTTTAGCTATTAATTACACGTGTTGACCAAGGACGCCTCTTGCCCAGTCCCTACCGCGCGATCTTCGAGGCGCCCGGCACCGCCTCGTTCTCCTTCGCCGGCTTCTTCGGCCGGATGCCGCTGTCCATGATGGGCATCGGCATCGTGACCATGATCTCGCAGGTCACCGGCAGGTACGGGCTCGCCGGAGCGCTCTCCGCGACCCTCGCCATGTCCGCGGCGGCCCTCGGCCCCCGGGTGTCGCGCCTCGTCGACCGGCACGGGCAGCGCAAGGTGCTCCGGCCGGTGACGCTGATCTCGCTCGCCGCGGCCGCCGGGCTCCTCCTCTGCGTGCAGCAGGGGGCCCCGGACTGGACGCTCTTCGTCTTCACGGCCGTCATCGGCGTCGTGCCCAGCCTGGGCGCGATGACCAGGGCGCGCTGGGCGGAGATCTACCGGGGCGACGGGCGGCGCCTGCACACGGCGTACTCGTGGGAGTCGATCGTCGACGAGGTGTGCTTCATCTTCGGACCGATCATCTCGATCGGTCTGTCGACGACGTGGTTCCCCGAGGCCGGGCCGCTGTTCGCCGGGGTGTTCCTGACCGTCGGCGTCTTCTGGCTGACCTCCCAGCGCGCCACGGAACCGGTGCCGCACCCGCGGGAGGAGGGCGCGAAGAGCGCTTCCGCGCTCCGCTCCCCCGGCCTCCAGGTGCTGACTCTCGCCTTCGTCGCCACCGGCGCCATCTTCGGCTCCGTGGACGTGGTGACCGTGGCCTTCGCCGAGGAACAGGGCCACAAGGCCGCCGCCAGCCTGGTCCTGGCCGTCTACGCGCTGGGTTCCTGCCTGGCCGGCGCGGTCTTCGGACTGCTGCACCTCAAGGGCGAGCCCTCCCGCCGCTGGCTGCTGGGCGTCTGCGCGATGGCCGTGAGTATGATCCCCCTCCTACTGGCCGGGAACCTGCCGTTGCTGGCCGTGGCGCTCTTTGTCGCGGGCCTGTCCATCGCACCGACGATGGTGACCACCATGGCCCTCGTCGAAGCGCACGTACCGCGCACCAAGCTGACCGAGGGCATGACCTGGACGGGTACCGGCCTCGCGATCGGCGTGGCGCTGGGCTCGTCGGCCGCCGGCTGGGTGGTCGACGCGTCGGGGGCCGAGGCGGGGTACGTGGTGCCCGTCGTCTCGGGCGCGCTCGCGGTCGCGGTGGGTCTCCTCGGACACCGCCGGCTGAGCAGGCCGGCACCGAACCGGGAGGGGCAGCGTGAGCGGGACGACGACAGCGGGGTCGGGGAGCGCCAGGACGGCGAACAGCCCGTGGCGTAACTGGGCGGGGAACGTCACCTCCCGTCCGGTGCGGGAGGTGAGCCCGGCCTCGGCCGAGGAGCTCGCCGACGCGGTGCGCCGGGCGGCCGCGGACGGGCTGCGGGTGAAGACGGTCGGGACCGGCCACTCCTTCACCTCGATCGCGGCCACCGACGGCGTCCTGATCCGCCCGGGGCTGCTGACCGGGATCCGGCGGATCGACCGCGGGTCGATGACCGTGACGGTCGAGTCGGGCACCCCGCTGAAGCGGCTCAACGTGGCGCTGGCCCGGGAGGGCCTGTCGCTCACGAACATGGGCGACATCATGGAGCAGACCGTCGCCGGGGCCACCTCCACGGGCACCCACGGCACGGGCCGCGAGTCCGCCTCGATAGCCGCGCAGATCCGCGAGCTGGAACTGGTGACGGCCTCGGGCGAACTGCTCACCTGTTCGGAGAAGGAGAACCCGGAGGTCTTCGCGGCCGCCCGGATCGGTCTCGGCGCGCTCGGCGTGGTCACCGCGATCACCTTCGCGGTGGAGCCGGTCTTCCTGCTCACCGCGCGCGAGGAGCCGATGACCTTCGACCGGGTCACCTCCGACTTCGACGCGCTGCACGCGGAGAACGAGCACTTCGAGTTCTACTGGTTCCCCCACACGGACAACTGCAACACCAAGCGCAACAACCGCAGCGCGGGCCCCGCGGCCCCTCCCGGGCGGATCAGCGGCTGGATCGAGGACGAGCTCCTCTCCAACGGGATCTTCCAGCTCGCCTGCTCGGTGGGCCGCGCGGTCCCGCCGGTGATCCCCTCGATCGCGAAGGTCTCCAGCCGGGCCCTGTCGGCCCGTACGTACACCGACATCCCGTACAAGGTCTTCACCTCGCCCCGTCGCGTGCGCTTCCTGGAGATGGAGTACGCGCTGCCGCGCGAGGCCGCGGTCGCCGCGCTGCGCGAGCTGAAGGCGATGGTCGAGCGCTCGCCGCTGAAGGTGAGCTTCCCGGTGGAGGTCAGGACGGCTCCGGCGGACGACATCACGCTCTCCACGGCGTCGGGGCGGGAGACCGCGTACATCGCCGTCCACCTGTACAAGGGCACGCCCCACCAGGCGTACTTCACCGCGGTGGAGCGCATCATGACGGCGCACGGCGGTCGGCCGCACTGGGGCAAGGTCCACACCCGCGACGCCGCGTACTTCTCCGAGGTCTACCCGCGCTTCGCCGAGTTCACGGCGCTGCGCGACCGGCTCGACCCCGACCGTCTGTTCGCCAACGACTACCTGCGGCGGGTCCTGGGCGACTGACCGTCACCCGGTGCCCGCGTCGCCGTCACCCGGTGCCCGCGTCGCCGCCGGTCGGCGCCGGGGCCTCCGGCACGGTGGTGCCCGTGGTCGGCTCCTGGGTCGGCGCGGTGGGCGTCGGCTCGGTCGTGGGGTCCGTCGGCGTCGGGGCGGTCGTCTCGCCGCCGGCGGATCCGGACGGGGTGGGCTCCGCGGAGGGGGTCGCCGTGGCGCTTCCCTTCTCGCCGGAGCCCTTGCCGCCCGGCGTCGCCGTGGAGCCGGGAGTGGGGGCGCCGCCGTCCTCCGGCCGCGTGCCGCCGTCGGAGGAGCCGGACGGCGTGGGCGCGGGCCGCTCGTCGCGGTCGGGCGCATCCTGCCCGGCGTTCCCGCCGCGGACGGCGGAGCCGAAGGTGGTGGTCCCGTGCGTGCCGCTGAAGTCCTGGCCGGACACCAGTTCGTAGGCGGTGATCCCGCCCATGGTGACGCCGAAGACCAGCGCGGCGGCGATCGCCGGGCGCTTCCAGCCCCGCACGCGGGTGCCGTGGGTGGTCGCGTCGCCGAACTCCTCGCCGTACGGGGAGGGGGCGGCCCGGACCGTGCCGAGCATCAGGGTGCGGTCGTCCTGCGGTCCGGCCGTGACCGGGACCTGACGGACCTTCGGCTTGGCGGCCGCGGTCGCGTCGCGGACCTGCTCGCCGGTGCGCCTGAAGAGGTGCTGGAACAGGGGACCGCCGCAGGTGGCGATGACACTGATCACACCGGCGCCCAGGATCGTCCCGTACACGCCGAGGGTGGAGGCGAGTTTGGCGGCGATGACCGCGGCCAGGGCGCTGCCCGAGACCTGAGCCACGCTCAGGTCGATCCTTCTCCTGCCGCCCTCCTCCTCGTCCGCCTCACCCGTGTCGGTGTCCGGCCTGTGACGCATCTCCAACCCCTGACGGTTCATCCGTTCGCCTTGCACCCAGAAGGGACAAATGGGCGAAGCGAATAGTTCCGTTTCTGCTGTTTCTGTGAACAGCGACACGTATGGGGGAAGATCGCGGACACTCAACTCCCGTACCGCCCGAGAAGTTGGGCGGCGCGCCGGTCCACCCAGGTGGCCCGAATGGAGTACATTGACGAACCCTGGGTCCGGACGCCTTCGGGTGCCCGGGATCAAGGGGAGGGAGCCGAAAGCGGCACTCGAACCGGTGACGCCACGGCACCACACGGAAATCGGCTGCACAGAGTGACCTCCAGTCACTCCGGGTAGCCATCAGGTCACCGTGTCATAACGGCGTTCCAGGGTCCATGCCCGACACGCCGGGCAACTCGGCAAGGTAGTGGCAGGCTGCACCCGGGCAGGCCACACTCGACTAGCGGAAGCAGCGACGCACGTGACGTCGGCAGGCACCACCCGGGAGGTCCCCATGCCCGAACTGCGTGTCGTGGCCGTCTCCAACGACGGCACACGACTGGTGCTGAAGGCTGCTGACAGCACGGAGTACACGCTTCCGATCGACGAGCGGCTCCGTGCCGCCGTGCGCAACGACCGCGCGCGCCTCGGCCAGATCGAGATCGAGGTGGAGAGCCACCTCCGCCCCCGTGACATCCAGGCGCGGATACGAGCCGGTGCCTCCGCCGAGGAGGTCGCACAGCTCGCCGGCATCCCCGTCGACCGCGTGCGGCGCTTCGAGGGCCCCGTGCTCGCCGAGCGCGCCTTCATGGCGGAGCGGGCCCGCAAGACCCCGGTCCGCAGGCCCGGCGAGAACACCGGCCCGCAGCTCGGCGAGGCGGTGCAGGAGCGACTGCTGCTGCGCGGCGCCGACAAGGACACCGTGCAGTGGGACTCGTGGCGGCGCGACGACGGCACCTGGGAGGTGCTGCTCGTCTACCGGGTCGCCGGCGAGGTCCACACGGCCAGCTGGACGTACGACCCGCCCCGACGGCTCGTCCAGGCCGTCGACGACGAGGCGCGGGCCCTGATCGGCGAGACGGACGACACGATCGCCGCCGCGCCGGAGCCGAGCTTCCCGTTCGTGCCCCGGATCGCCAGGCTGCCCCGGGACAGGCCGCTCGACCGGGCCCTCGACCGCCAGATCGACCGGTCGGACCGCCAGCTGGAGCGGGCGTCCGCGTCCGTCGAGCCGGAGGAGGAGCGGGACTCGCTGACGAGCCTCCTGGAGGCCGTGCCCAGCTTCCGCGGCGACATGGTCGTGCCCGAGCCCCCGGACACCGAGCCGTCGGAAGAGGCCGAGGCGGAGGAACCGCCCGCCCCGGCCGCGTCGGCGGGCGCCGGCTCCGCGTACGCCGACGTCCTGATGCCGCGCGCCGTCTCGGGCCACCGGGACCGGCTCACCGGCACCACCGACCGCCAGGCCGAAGCGGACGGCGTCCGCCCGGGCCGCCGCGCGGCGGTCCCCAGCTGGGACGAGATCGTCTTCGGCACCCGGCGCAAGAAGCAGGAGTGACCCCAGCGCCGCTTCCGTACGCGCAGTCGTACGCGAGCGGTGGACGGGACAGCCGTACGGGCAGGGGCCCGCGCCGTGACATCGGCGCGGGCCCCTCTCGTATGCCCTGGTGCGGCGGACCGGGGGCCTGCCCTTTCCGGATCGGCCCCGAGCGCGCCTCGGCGTGTCCTGCCGATCAGGCCGGCTCGCGAGGCCTGGCACGCGCCCTGATCCGACCTGCTCGACGAGGCACCCCCTAGCGCGGGTCCGGGCCCGTGGCCACCGGGCGGGCCGGGTCGGCGGACCACTCCGACCAGGAGCCGGCGTAGAGGGCCGCGGGGATGCCCGCGATCTCCAGGGCGAGGACCTCGTGGGCGCCGGAGACGCCGGAGCCGCAGTAGACGGCGACCGGGATGCCGCCCGTCGCGCCCAGGGCCGTGAAGCGCTCGCGCAGGGCGTCGGCGGCGAGGAAGCGTCCGTCGGCGTCGACGTTCTCGGTCGTCGGGGCCGAGATCGCGCCGGGGATGTGCCCGCCGACCCGGTCGATCGGCTCCACGTCCCCCCGGTAGCGCTCGGCCGCGCGGGCGTCCAGGAGCAGCCCGGCGTCGGCCAGGGCGGCCGCCCCGTCGGCGTCGAGCAGTCCGAGCGCGCCCGGCTCCGGCCGGAAGTCGCCCGGCTCCGGCGCGGGGACCTTCTCCGTCAGCTCCCCCGTCCACGCCGCCAGGCCCCCGTCCAGGACCCGGACGTCCGGGTGGCCCGCCCAGCGCAGCAGCCACCAGGCACGGGCCGCGCCCCAGCCGAGGCCGCCGTCGTACACGACGACGGGCCGGCCCGCCGAGAC
The DNA here is from genome assembly GCF_056436715.1 of Streptomyces sp. NPDC043176. Classification (NCBI taxonomy): domain Bacteria; kingdom Bacillati; phylum Actinomycetota; class Actinomycetes; order Kitasatosporales; family Streptomycetaceae; genus Streptomyces; species Streptomyces sp. NPDC043176. The sequence continues at coordinate 160,063 of NZ_JBWKCA010000013.1, read as the reverse complement.
GCCCGCCCGGCGCATCGCGGCCCCGAAGGCGGCGGGGTCGGGCAGCGGGTGGCGTCCCCCGCTCCCGGGCGGGCCGGCGAGCTCCGCGTCGAGGTCGACGTAGACCGCGCCGGGCAGGTGGCCGGCCTCGTACGCGGGCCGTCCGGGCGGGCCGCCCAGCGTCCAGCGGACGTCCAGGAGGACCGGCGGCCGGACCCCGGCCGACTCGCTCAGCAGTTCGCTTGCGGAGATGATGGGCTTCATGGGAGCCATCCTCGCGCAGCCGCACGGCCGCCGGGGACGAACCCGGCGTCCTTCCCGGCGGATCGCGTCACGCGCGGCGCGGCCGGGGCGCGCCGTGGCCCCGTCGGTGTCACCATCGGACCGGGGGCACGGCCACGACGATGGTCCGAGGAGAGAGTGACGATGACCGAGGCGACTCGGCGCACATCAGGCACCCCCTGCTGGGTGAGCCTGATGGTGCACGGGCTTGACGCCACCCAGGAGTTCTACAACGCGCTCTTCGACTGGGAGTTCGTGCCCGGTCCGCAGCACCTCGGGCCTTACGTGCGCGCGCTGTCCGGCGGCAAGGAGGTGGCGGGCATCGGCCAGCTGCCGCCCGACCGGCACCTGCGGATCGCCTGGACCCCCTATCTGGCCACGGACGACGCCGACGAGACGGCCGAGACCATCCGCTGCTGCGGGGGAACCGTGGCGGTGGGTCCGCTGGACGCGGGCGAGGCGGGGCGGCTGGTCATCTGCTCCGACCCGGTCGGCGCCGTCTTCGGCGTCTGGCAGGCGGAGGCGCACCACGGGACGGCCGCGGCCGGACCGCCGGGGACGCCGGTCTGGAACGAGCTGCTCACGTACGAGACCGCCTCGGTCGGCAAGTTCTACCGGAGCGTCTTCGGGTTCGAGGTGGAGCCGGTCGTGTCCGCCGACCACGACTACGCGACGCTCCTGGTGGACGGGCTTCCGGTGGCCTCCCTGCACGGCGTCGGCAACGCGCTCCCCCGGGACCGCGGCCCGCACTGGATGACGTACTTCGAGGTGGCCGACACGGACGCGGCCGCCCGGTTCGTCGTGGAGCTCGGCGGCCGCGTGCTGCGCCCGCCGCGCGAGGGCATGGCCGGGCGGCTCACGGTGGTGGCCGACCCGGAGGGCGCGGTGTTCACCCTGGTCAGGTCCGCTCCGGAGTGACGCCGCCGCGCGGATCGGTCCGTGCGGGTGGGGCGTGCTCACGCGGGCCGGCCCCGGCCGCGCGGTGGGACGCGGTCGCGCGGGTCGCCGTGGTGTCCCCCGTGGGGTTCAGCCGCGCAGGGTGCGGGCGAGGGTCCGCAGCCAGGAGGCGCCGGTCCGGGCCGGGGACGGGTCCCCGCCCGGCAGGCCGAGCCGGGTGAGCCGTTCGGCGGTGAAGTGGTGCGCGGTGCGGGGGTCGGCGCGGTGCTCGGCCAGGAAGCGGGTGGTCTCCTCGCGGAGCTCCGGGTGGACGGTGTGCCGCATGCAGTAGCCGACGGCCCGGACGAGCGGCGTGAGCGACTCCGGGGCCGGGCCGGGGACGGCGGGCTCCTCGCCCCGCTCCAGGTCGGGGACGAGGTGGTCGACGACGGTGAGCGGGATCCGGTTGCTGTTCTCGTAGGGCGTGAGGCGTTCGAGGACCTCGGCGGTGCCGACGCGCGCGATGGGGATGCCGTAGTACACGGCGGCGGTCAGCATCGCCGTGGAGAAGCAGCCGACGACCAGCGAGGGCCGGCACCGCTCGTAGAAGGTCTCGGCCAGCAGCGGTCCGTCGAGGACGGTCAGCCGGACGCCGGAGCGCTCCGCCTCCTCGTGGAGGACCTGGGAGTAGCGGGCGGGCGCGGTGGGGTGGGGCTTGAAGACGACGGAGCGGTGTCCGGCGGCCGCGGCGCCGCGCAGCATCCGGACGTGCAGGTCCTCCTCCTCGTCCGCGGTGAGCAGGTGGAGGGCGGCGAGGTACTGGCCGAGGAGGAGGGCCGTGGCCCCGGCGGCGGTCGTCCGCGCGATGCCGGGGTCGCCGGCCGCCTCCTCGGCGATCTCGGCGAGGACGGCGCGGAAGGCGCTGTCGGGGACGAGCTCGGGCTCCACGCCGTACTCGCTCAGGAGCAGCGGCCTGAGACCCGGGACGAGGTCGAGGTGGAGGACCCTCCGGACGCGGCAGGCGAGGGACTGCGCGAGGTCGGAGCGGGTGGGGCCGTAGCTCATGAGGCCGTCGGCGTAGACGTGCAGCTCGCTCTCGGGGAACGCGCCGGCGAGCGCCTTGGCGGGGTTGACCTGGATGGACTCGACGATCAGCTCGACCGGGCCGGTGCCGAGGTCCCAGGCGGTGCGGAACACGCGCTGCCAGAGCGGGGCCTCCTCGGGGCGGGGGGCCCAGCCGGCGGGGTGGTACGGGTGGACGGCCTCGTTCCAGTCGAGGGTTCCGTCGAAGCGGGCGGCGATCCGGCCGTAGCCGGTCATGGTCTCCAGGCGCCGCGCGGTCTCGGGGATCTCGGCGTTGTGCGCGAGCAGCAGGAGCCTGCGGGCGTCCTCGCGGGGGCCGAAGCGTCCGGCGTCCAGGGCGGCGGCGAGCGTGGCGGCGCCGTAGAGGGTGGACACCTGGAAGAGCTGGACCCGGCGGCCGTCGGCGGCCGGGTCGTGCGCGGTTCCGGCGGGGTTCGCGGAGGCCGTGTGGGGGGCCATGGTTCAGGCGGTCCTTCCGGTGTCGCGCAGGCTCCGGAGGAGGGTGCTGCGCGGGGTGTCCATGGTGGCCAGGGTCTCGTCGAGGACGTGCTGTGGCATCCGGTGCAGGGCGTCGCGGACGTCGGCGCGCAGCCGCGCGGCGACGTCCGGTCCGTAGGCGGCCTCCTTGCCGATGTGGAAGGCGATCATGGCGCAGTACGTGCGGACCGCCTTCGGCAGGAACCGCTCCGCCTCGGGGTCCCGGGAGACGTCGTCGAGCAGGAGGTCGTACGAGGGGATGAAGTCGAGCTGCCGGTTGTCGGTGATCTGGGTGAGCGAGGTGGTGACGCCCCGGCGGTAGAAGACGCCGTGCAGGGAGAGGGCGGCGAAGGTGCGGGCCTTGAGGTGGAGCCGCCAGATCCAGAGGCGGTCCTCGGCGGTTCTGAGGGAGGTCTCGAAACGCGCGGCGCCGTTCTCGAAGAGACGTCCGCTGTAAATGCCGAACGGGACGAACGGATAATCCACCATCGTCACCATGGAGGCCGGCGAGATTCCGTCCCTCGGGTCCATCACGGTGTCGCGGCGCTTGGCGGGCGCATAGCGGATCCGGCGTTTCCGGCCTTCCGAGAGGACGTGGTCGGTGCGGGCGAAATCGCAGCCCAGCCGGGAGATTCCGGTCACGGCGGCGCGCAGGTGGCCGGGCGCGTACCAGTCGTCGCCGTCGAGGAAGGTGAGGTAGTCGCCGCGTGCCGCGTCGATGCCGGTGTTGCGGGCCTGGGCGACGCCCTGGTTGGTCTCGTGCCGGATGACGGTGGCGTTCGGGAGCCGGTCGCGCCAGCGGTCGAGGATTTCCGGGGTGTCGTCCGTCGAGCAGTCGTCGACGAGCAGGAACTCGAATTCCGGATCCGCGTTGTTCGCGAGGCTGCGCAGGGTGTCGGGCGCATAGGCGCCGACGTTGTGGAACGGTACGACGACGGACAGTTTCGGCACTCGGAATCCCCACACTGATTCGAACAGTTGGACGTCGCTACGGCCGGCAGGCTAGCCGTCCGTTTTCCCGGACGAACGATCCGTGCGTGCACGGCGGGTGAACTCTTGCCGTCTCCCGCGGATACCCGTCGCGGCGAGGGCGAGCAGCGCGAGCGCGCCGACGGCGCCGCCGAGCCGGAGCCCCGGGGGCCGGAAGGAGCAGTGGACCGTGGTGGCCCGCCCGTCGAGGGGGACGGCGACGAGGCCCTCGTACGCGCGCGCGGGGCGCGGGTCCGCGTCTCCCGCGGCGCAGTTCCAGCCGGGGACGCGGGGGGCTGCCAGGACGGCGACGCCCGTGCTGCCCGGCGGCAGTTCGGCGGTGACGGTGTGTCCGGTGGTACGCACGCGCGTGGCGCCGGTCGCGGTGAGCTCCCGTACGGCGGAGTCGAGCCGGGCGCGGAGCAGGCAGCCGACGGGTTGGCGGGGCAGCCGGAGGCGCGCCTCGGGACCCAGGTCGATCCGGACCTCGCCGGAGGCCGGAACGGTGCCGAGGGGCCTCATGGGGGCGCGTACGGACGGGGGCTTGCCCTCGAACTCCACCGGCGCCGCGCCGGCGAGGGCGGCGGTTCCCCGGTACTCGGGGGCCCAGAACCAGACCTGGGAGCCCGCCGGGCAGCGGGCGGCGAGCGTGTGTCCGGTACGGCGCGGTGCGGGCGGCAGCTCGTACACGGTGGTGCCGAGGAGGCGTTCCTGCCGGGCGAAGGCGGAGTCCCCGGGGTGCGTGGCCGGCCGGCCCGGCGGCCGGACGGTGACCAGCGGCGGTACGGGGGTGGTGGTGGCGGTCACGGCGGCCCGGGGCGGCGCGTCCTGCCGGACCGGCTCCGTGGGACGGGAGCGGATCCGCGTGCCGACGGAGAACAGGGCGTCCGTCACGGGGTTGTCGAGGCTGACCGGGTGCCGGCCCTTGGCGTAGTGGCCGAAGCCCAGGGAGTCGAGGGTGCGGGAGGTCGTCTCGGCGGTCAGGCTGCTGTAGTAGTCGGCGCCCTGCCCGCCGACGAGCAGGGGGTCGTTCCCGCCGGGGACCTCTCCCGGGTCCGTGCGGTGGCGGGGCCAGGCGTCCGCGCGCGCCGCCTCACGGGCCACGTCCTCGTGCCACGGGCCGGTCCGCGGCGACCAGGAGACCTCGCTCCGCTGCTGCTCCTCGATCCGCTTCCCGGTGACCGCCGCCTCGCCCGCCTGGGCGGCGACGAGCAGCAGCACGGCGAGAACGGGCAGTACGCGCGCGTGGGCACGGCGGGCGCTCACCCGGGCGAGCAGCACCGCGCCGAGCGCCAGGACCGCGGCCGCGCCGAAGGCGGGGAAGGTCCACCGGTCGATGTCGGCGCTCCCCCGGGCCGCCCACGCCAGGGCTCCGAGGAGCGTGCCGCCGGCGAGCAGCGCGACCGGCCGGGGCAGGCCGTGGGCGACCGCGAACCAGGCCGCGACGATCAACAGGCCGCACAGGACGAAGCTCTGACGGTAGGGGATGCCGTTGGGCGAGGCTCCGGCGTGCCACAGCAGGTGGGTGGGCTCCCACTGGAGCGAGAGCGCCACCAGGACGATCGCGGTCGCCCATCCCGCCCGGACGCGCGGCGCGACGGCCCGGTGGAAGGGCAGCGTCAGGGCCAGCGCGAGGGCGGGCGTGCCGATGAACAGGGCGGGGCTGGCCACGCTCGCCGTCGCGGGCAGGAAGCGGGCGAGGGCCTCCGTCCAGGCGGCGGGCGCGAAGGTGGTCTCCGGGGTGGGGGCGGCGACCTTCGTGGCGACGAAGACGACCACCACGAGCGGGGCGGCGAGTCCGGTCCCGATGAGCACGCTCCGGGTGGCGCGCAGCGCCCCGGCGACCCGCTGCCGGGCGGTGGCGGTCTCCTGGGCGGTGAGGAGCCGGACCGTGAGGACGACGGCCGCGCCGAGGGTCGCCATGTACGCCGTGTAGAAGTTCGCGATCCAGGCGAGGGCGACGACCAGGGGGCCCAGGACGGGGCGGCGGCCGGTGCGGGCCCACTCGCCGACCAGGCAGAGCAGCGGGAAGGCGACGAGCCCGTCGAGCCACATCGGCACGGTGGCGCCGTAGTTGAACGTCCAGCCGCAGAGCGCGTAGGCGGTGCCGAGCACGGCGGCGGCCGGCCAGGGGCCGGGGCGCAGCCGCAGGAGCAGCAGCGTCATCGCGGCTCCCGCGGCGGTGATCTTGGCGGCCGTGACGACGTAGAGGGCGAGTTCGATCCGGTCGGCCGGGAAGGCCACGACGAGCAGGTCGAAGGGGCTGCTCAGATAGGTGCCGATGTCGCCGAGGAAGTTCGCGCCGAAGCCGGAGTTCCAGTTGAGGAAGGCGTCCCCGTGCGTCTCGCCGAGGAGGAGGGCGCGCCAGTAGGCGTGGTACGGCAGGTACTGCTGTCCCAGGTCGACGATGTTCCTGGTCACCGGCCCGAAGGGGTGGCTGCGGGAGAGCCGGCCGGCGAGGCAGAGGAGTACGGCGGTGAGCACGGCGGCGGCGAGGGGGCCCGCGGTGGTCGGGGCCCCGAGCCGCCTTCGCCCGCCGCCGGGCCGCCCGCCCGCCGCGTCCCCGGCCTTGTCCTCGGCCTTGTCCTCGTCGAGCACGGTCTGGGCGGCGGGGGGCACACGTCCTCCAGGGGGCGGGGCGCACGGGGCGGGTGCCCGGAGGGTGGAGTCGTCGCGGGCCGACCGCCATTACCGCCGAGACGGGCGACCCGTGGCCGATCACCAGGCGGGGTTCCGGCGCACCCCGGGTGAACACCCGGTGCGGGGCGGGTCCGAGGCGCGCTCCGGTGCGGGGCGAGGCCGGGGGGGCTCCCGTTCGGTGGGGGACCGGGGCGGCTTTTCGTACGGCTTGTGGGGCCGGGGCGGGCTCCCGTACGTGGGGCCGGGGCGGGTGGCGGCCCGTCGTCAGCGGGCCGGTGTCAGGGAGGTGACGTCGTCGACGGTGCGGGCCACGGTGCCGAAGAGGTCGGAGACGGTGGTCAGGGCGGCGGTCTGGAGTGCGTCCGAGGACAGGACGGTGCCGTCCGGGGCCGCCAGGGGGCGGGTGGCGGTGGCCTCGGCGACCACGGTGGGGCGGTAGCCGTGGTGGAAGGCGCCCTGGGCGGTGAAGAGGACGCACATGTGCGTCATGAAGCCGGCGATGACGAGGTCGCCGCTGACGCCGAGGTCCTGGAGGGTCTCCTGGAGGTCCGTGGCGTGGAAGGCGTCGGGGAACCGCTTGACGACCACCTTCTCCCCCTCGGTCGGGGCGACTTCGTCGCTGATGGCGCCGACCTCCGCCCGGATGTCGTAGGGGGTGCCCTCGCCGCCGTCGTTGACGACGTGCACGACGGGCGCCCCGGCCGCGCGGGCGGCGGCGAGCAGCCGGGCGCCGGCGGCGACGGCCCGCTCGGCCCCGTCGAGTGCCATGACGCCGGCGCGGTAGGTGTTCTGGAAGTCGATCATGATCAGGGCGGGCTCGCCCAGGTGCGGCAGGTCCTGGGGCAGGCCGATCACATCGCGCAGGGTGGCGGAGGCGGTCATGGCGGTTCCTCTCGGTTCGGGGCGTACGGAAGCCCGGGCTGTTTCACACGCTAACACAGTTCGTAATCGTTGATAACAAGACTCCGCACCGGCGTACCGGGGCCCGGAGAACCCCCAGGTCCGCACTGTTAGCGCTGTTATCGTGGGAGCCATGTCGACGGCCCGAGAGCGCATCCTGGAAGCCACCGGGGAACTGCTCGCCACCAAGGACGCGCTGTCCATCTCGACCCGGGCCATCTGCGACCGGGCCAAGGTCGGCATGCCCGAGATCTACCGTCAGTTCGGCGACAAGCAGGGGCTGCTCACGGCCGCGGCCGACATCGGCTTCGAGCGTTTCCTCGCCGACAAGAGGCGCAACCCGCCCACCGACGATCCGGTGGCCGACCTGCGTACCGCCTGGGACGGCCACGTCGGCTTCGCGCTGCGCAACCCGCACCTCTACCGCCTGATGTTCACGCCCACGGGCGACGCCAAGCCCCAGGCGATCCACGAGGCCGGGGCCATCCTCCTGAAGGCCGTGGAGCGCTGTCGCGACGCCGGGCGCCTGCGCACGAGCCCCGAGCTGGCCGGCCGGACGATCCTCACCGCCAACGTGGGCGTGTGCATGATGGCCCTGTCCTTCCCCGAGCTGTTCGGGGACCCCGCCGTCTCGGAATCGGTCCGCGACGCCGTGATCGGCAAGGTCACCGGCGACGAACGGGAGGACACCCGGATCGGCCCCGCGACCGTCCTCGCCCAGGCACTCGTCGGCACCCTCACGGGCAGCGCCCCCGTCGGCGGCGCGGCCCTCGACCGCCTGACCGACGCGCTCCGGGCACCGGACGCGCCGCCCTCGGAGCCGTAGAACGACCCTCGGACGACGAAGCGGCCCGCCCGGAGACTTCCGGGGGGCCGCGCGGTCGGGATTCCCCGGGCGTCAGGCGTGGTTGACCGGGAGGACGTCCGGGGACAGGGCGCCGGCGCGGACCGAGGCCGAGGTCATGTGGCGGCGGTGGTGCCGGCGGCAGAGGACCTCGTAACCGATCTCCTCCGACGGCCGGTTCACGTCACCGACGACGACCTGCTCGCCCTCGACGACCATCACCCCGCCCACCGTGCGGGCGTTGTGCGTGGCCCGCGCGCCGCACCAGCACAGCGCCTCGACCTGGAGCTGCTCGATCCGGTCCGCCAGCTCGATCAGCCGCTGCGAGCCGGGGAAGAGCTTCGTCCGGAAGTCCGTCGTGATGCCGAAGGCGAAGACGTCCATGCCGAGGTCGTCGACGATGCGGGCGAGCTGGTCGATCTGGTCGGGAGCGAGGAACTGGGCCTCGTCCACGATCACGTAGTCCGCCTTGCCGCCCTGGGAGAGCTGGCCCACCAGATAGGCGTACAGGTCCATGCCCTCCCCCGCCTCCACGGCCTCCGTCACCAGGCCGAGCCGGGACGAGAGCTTGCCCTCGCCCGCCCGGTCGTCACGGGTGAAGATCACGCCCTGGAGCCCGCGGGCCGACCGGTTGTGCCCGATCTGGAGGGCCAGGGTGCTCTTCCCGCAGTCCATGGTTCCGGAGAAGAAGACCAGCTCGGGCATGACGGGTCGGAGACCTTTCAGGTCGGGGGAAAGGAGGAGGGACGGGCGGGTCAGGAACGGACTTCGAGCAGCGGGACGAACTGCTCCGCCGGGGTCATCGAACCGTGCATGCCGGCCATCGCGGACTCGTGGGGTTCGTTGACGGAGGCGGTGATCGCGAAGTCGCCCTCGGCCGCGACGACGACGTCGCCGATCCGGCCGTACACGCGCTCGTCGATCTCGTCGCCGAACCAGCCGAGCGAGATCGCCTCGTCGCGGCTCGCGACCCAGAACTGCTCGCCGACGACCTCCCGCCAGCAGGTGAGGACGTCGGCCTGCGCGCCGGGTACCGCGTAGACGTGCCGGGCACGGCCCTCGCCGCCGAGGAGGGCGACGCCGGCGCGCAGCTCCCAGTCCTCGTCGAAGTCGATGCGGTGCTCTTCGTCGAAGGGGATGTCGACCATGCCGTGGTCGGCGGTGACGTACAGGGCCGAGCGGGACGGCAGCTGCTCGGCGAGCCGCTGGACGAGCCGGTCGACGAACATCAGCTGGCCGCGCCAGGCGTCCGAGTCGATGCCGAAGCGGTGTCCGGCGCCGTCGAGTTCGCTGTAGTACGTGTACACCAGCGAGCGGTCGCCGGCGGCGAGCTGCTCGGCGGCGAAGTCCATCCGCTCCTCGCCGGAGAGCCGGCCGTGAAACGTTCCGCCGCTGAGCGCGACCTTCGTGAGCGGGGTCTGCTCGAAGATCGGCGAGGACACCTGGGCGGTGTGGATCCCGGCCTCGTGCGCGAGCTGGAAGACGGTCGGGTACGGCTGCCAGACGTGCGGCGCGGTCCACGGCTTCCAGCGCAGCTGGTTCATCAGCTCGCCGGTCTCCGGGTTGCGCACCGTGTAGCCGGGCAGTCCGTGCGTGCCGGGGTAGCGCCCCGTGCCGACGGAGGCCAGCGAGGTCGCGGTGGTGGCGGGGAACCCGGCGGTGACCGGGCGGCCCGTGCCGCCGCGCGAGGAGCCGAGGAGCGAGGTCAGATAGGGGGCCTCGTCCGGGTGGGCCTTGATCTGCTCCCAGCCGAGCCCGTCGATCAGGAAGACGCAGTTCCGGTCGGCCGGCGCCAGCTCCGCGATCCGCGGTGCGAAGCCGGGCACGCCCTGGCCCGCCACCAGCGTCGGCAGCAGGTCGCCCAGCGAACCGGAGGCGTACTCGGGCACCGGCGCGCTCTCCGGCGCGAGCGGGACCGGGTCGTCGGGCCAGCCGTGGGTCATCGCGGCGGGCTGCGCCATCAGCGGGTGGGCGCGGCGGTCGCCGCGATGGCTTCGGAGAGCGCCTGCGCGAACGCCAGGGTCTGCCGGACGGTGTCCGGGCCGTCGCCGGCCTCGCTCACCCGCAGGCTGAGGTCGTCGGCGGTGGCGTTGCCCGTGTAGCCGTGGTCGGCGTCGCAGTTGGAGTCGCCGCAGGCGGCCGGCTCCAGGTCGATGCGGGAGACCGCGCCCCAGCCGATGGTGAGGACGACCTCGCGGGGCAGCGTGCCCGGCGTGTACGACTCGGGGTTGGCGACGACGCGGCTGACGACGACCGAGGAGATCCGGTCGAGCTTCACGGACTCGGTGGACGTCGTGGCGTACGGGGTCGGCGAGCTCGTGTCGGCGGCCTGCTCGTCGGTGTGGCTGACGATGAAGCGGTGCGGCGTCAGGACGAGGACGGTCACGTGGCGGCGGACCTCGTTCGCGTCGAAGGTGGTCTCCTGGTGGACCACGTACGACGCGACGGCCTCACCGCCGACGGCGGCCTCCACCGCCTCGGCCACGAGTGCCGGGTAGTAGCCGCTGCGCTCGATCGCCGCGCGCAGCCCCTGGGTCGTCGTACCGCTCTTTGCCATGGACTCCATCCTACGGGGCCTCGGGCCCCCTCCGGCCCCGTCAGTAACTCGGCAGGCTGCGGGGACCGAGGTCGGTGCGGGGCGGGGGCGGGGCGAGGCGGACGGTGGCGCCGAGGACGGAGAGGCCGCGCGGTGCCACGACGACCGGCTCCAGGGAGACGGCGACCACCTCGGGGTGGTCGTCGACGAGCCGCGAGACGCGGAGCAGCAGCTCCTCGAGGGCCGGGGTGTCGACGGGCGCGGAGCCGCGCCAGCCGAACAGCAGCGGTGCGGTGCGCAGGGAGCGGACGAGTTCGGCGACGTCCCGGTCGGTGGCCGGCACCAGGCGGTGGGCCGTGTCGCCGAGCAGTTCGGAGGCGGCGCCGGACAGGCCGAAGGAGAGGACGGCGCCGACGGCCGGGTCGATGGCGGAGCGGACGACGGTGTCGACGCCCCGGGGCACCATCGCCTGGACCACCGGCAGGAGCTCCTCCGGCTTGCCGAGGACCTCGGTCAGCTCGGCGTACGCCGTGCGGAGCTGCTCCTCGGAGGCGAGGTCCAGGCGGACGCCGCCGAGGTCGGGGCGGTGGCGCAGGTGCGGGGCGGTCGTCTTCAGGGCGACGGGGTAGCCGAGCCGGGCGGCGGCCGAGACCGCCTCGTCGGGGGTCGGCGCGGGCAGCGTCGGCAGCACGTCGATCCCGTAGCGGGAGAGCAGCTCGCCGGCCTGGTCGGTGTCGAGGGTCACACCGCGGGCGTCCGTGCCGTCGCCGTCCCTGCCGCCGAGCGCGTGCTCGATGAGCGCGGCGGCCCCGGCCTCGTCGATGTCCTCGTACTCGGGCACCCGCCCGGGGTCGGCCGCCTGACGCCGCCACTGCCCGTACCGCACGGCCTCGGCCAGTGCCCGCACGGCCCGCTCGGCGGCGGGGTAGGCGGGGATGGTCGCGGGTGCGGCGGGAGGGGCGGGGGTGGTCTGTGGGGTGGACGCGGCGGTCCCGGGGCCCGCGGACGCCGGGGAGCCGGGCGCGAGGGCACCCGGGTTCCGGGCGTCGGGGGCGAGCGGGCCGGGGGTGACCGCGTGGGGGTCGGGGGGTGTCGCGGCCTGGTCCGTACGGCGGGTGGCGGGGCGGGCGCCGGGCGCGGCGGCGCGGCCCGCCGGGGTCGGCCGCGTGCTGGTCGCGACGGCGAGGGCCTCCGCGAGGCCGCCCATCTCCACGTGGACGACGACGACCGGCTTGGGCGCGGGTGCGGAGGCGACGGCCTCGCGGAGGGCGGCGGCGAGGACCTCGCCGTCGCCGAACTCGGTGGCACCGTTCTCGCCGACCCACGGGATCGCGGTCACGACGACCGCGTCGGAGGTCTCGTCCGCGAGGGCCGCCGCCAGCGCGTCCCTGAAGTCCGCCGGCTCCGCCGCCGTCGTCAGGTCGAGCGGCCGCAGCGGGCGCAGCCCCTCCGTCAGACACGCGTCGTACGTGAGGAGGCCGAGCGACTCGGAGTTGCCGAGGATCGCCACCCGGGGTCCGGCGGGCAGCGGCTGGGCGGCGAGGAGGAGTCCGGCGTCGACGAGTTCGGTGACGGTGTCGACGCGGATCACGCCGGCCTGGCGGAGCAGCGCGGAGACCGTGGCGTGCGGGATGCGGGTGACCGGCACCCGGTGGCCGGGCGGGGCGCTGCCGCTGTGCCGGGCGCCCTTGACGACGACGACCGGTTTGACGGCGGCGGTGCGGCGGGCGAGCCGGGTGAACTTGCGGGGGTTGCCGATCGACTCCAGGTAGAGGAGGACGACGTCGGTGCCGGGGTCGTCGTACCAGTGCTGGAGGAAGTCGTTCCCGGAGACGTCGGCGCGGTTGCCGGCCGAGATGAAGGAGGAGAGGCCCGCGCCGTGCCGGTGGAGCCCGGCGAGGAGGGCGATCCCGATCGCGCCGGACTGGGCGAAGAGCCCGATGCGCCCGGCGGCCGGCATCTGCGGGGCGAGCGAGGCGTTGAGCCGCACGTCGTCGGCGGTGTTGATGATCCCGAACGCGTTGGGCCCGATGATCCGCATGCCGTACGAGCGGGCCTGCCGTACGAGCTCGCGCTGGCGGTCGCGGCCGGCCGGCCCGCTCTCGGCGTATCCGGCGGAGAGCACGACGAGGCCGCGTACTCCGTGCTCGCCGCAGTCCGCGACGGCCTCCGGCACCCGCTCGGCGGGGACGGCGACGACCGCCAGGTCCACCGGCTCCCCGATGGCGCCGACGGAGGAGTGGGCGGGGACGCCGTCGAGCTCCGCGGGCCCGTCGGTGAGCGAGGCGTTCACCGCGTACACGCGTCCGGTGAAGCCGGCCCCGATCAGGTTGCGCAGGACGGTGCGGCCGACGCCGCCCGGCGCGCGTCCGGTGCCGACGACGGCGACGGACCGGGGGTTGAGGAGCCGCTGCACGGAGCGCGCCTCGGCCCGCTGCTCCCGGGCGCGCTGGACGGCGAGGGAGCGGTCGGTGGGTTCGAGGTCGAGGTGGAGCCGGACGGAGCCGTCCTCGAAGCTGCGCTTCTGGGTGTAGCCGGCGTCCGTGAAGACCTTGATCATCTTGTTGTTGGCGGGGAGCACCTCGGCGGCGAAGCGCCGGATGTCCCGCTCGCGCGCCACGGCCGCGATGTGTTCGAGGAGGGCGGAGGCGACGCCGCGGCCCTGGTGGGCGTCCTGGACGAGGAAGGCGACCTCGGCCTCGTCCGCCGGGGCGGAGGCGGGCATCCCCTGCGCGTTGATGCGGTCGTAGCGCACGGTGGCGATGAACTCGCCGCCCACGGTCGCGGCGAGTCCCACCCGGTCCACGAAGTCGTGGTGGGTGAAGCGGTGGACGTCCTTGGCGGAGAGGCGCGGGTAGGGCGCGAAGAAGCGGTAGTACTTCGACTCGTCGGAGACCTGCTCGTAGAAGCTGACCAGCCGGTCCGCGTCGTCGGCGGTGATGGGCCTGATGCGCGCGGTGCCGCCGTCGCGGAGCACCACGTCCGCTTCCCAGTGGTCGGGGTAGGCGTGCTCCGGGGGTGCCGGCGGGGCCGGTCGTTCCGCCGCTTCCGACTGCTCCGACGCGCTCTGCATGGGGTCAGCCTAAGGCCGCGACACGCACGTGGCACCGCTCGCGCGGCGGGTGCGCGCCGTGCAAGGTAGGGAGGGCCGAAGGGCGGTCCCGTCCGGGTCGAAGGTCGGCGCGAGCACCACGCAGCACATGAGAGACTGGTCTAGACAACCCGCTTGAGACTTGAAGGGCAACACCATGGCTGAGCGCCGCGTCAACGTCGGCTGGGCCGAGGGCCTGCACGCCCGCCCCGCGTCCATCTTCGTCCGTGCCGCCACGGCTTCCGGCGTGCCGGTGACGATCGCCAAGTCCGACGGCACCCCGGTGAACGCCGCGTCCATGCTCGCGGTGCTCGGCCTGGGCGCGCAGGGCGGCGAGGAGATCGTCCTCGCTTCGGACGCCGACGGCGCCGAGGTCGCGCTGGACCGTCTCGCGAAGCTGGTCGCCGAGGGTCTGGACGAACTCCCCGAGACCGTCTGAGCCGGTCCCCCGCACGACGAATGGTCGTGTCGCCGAATTCCGGCGACACGGCCATTCGCCTTTCGCGGTGCCTTTCGGGCGGTATTCTCAGCGCCTTTTCAGGCAGCACGAATAACCGGCGGAATGCCTGCTCTTTGTATACGGCGCGCTCGTTAATTCCGGGCACTCGCCGTGTTGACTGCATGTTGCGAAACCCTCACAGGGCCACCGGCCGGCTTTTTCAGCCGGTGCAGCGACAGCGAGCGTTCCGCGTGCAGCACGGTGAGCGCCCTGGCCCGCTCGGCGTCCCCGCGCGCCACCGCGTCCACGATGGCACCGTGCTCGGCCCAGGCCTCCACCGGATGCGTGGGCAGGTCCACCGCGTACATCCAGGCGATCTTGTGCCGCAGCTGGGTGAGCAGCGCCGTCAGGGCCGGGCTGCCCGAGGCCTGGGCGAGCGTCTCGTGGAACCAGCCGCCGAGCGAGCGCAGGTCCTCGCCCTGGCCGCGCCTGGCGCGCTCCTGCCCCAGCCTGACCAGGCCGCGCAAGACCTTGAGGTGGGCGTCGGTGCGGCGCTGCGCGGCGCGCGCGGCGCCCAGCGGTTCGAGCAGCGACCGCATGTCGAGGAGGTCGGCCGCCTCCTGGTCGGTGGGCTCGGCGACGTGTGCCCCCGCGTGCCGGCGGGTGACGACGAACCCCTCGGACTCCAGGGTGCGCAGGGCCTCGCGGACCGGGACGCGGGAGACCCCGTACCGGCGGGCGAGTTGTTCCTCGGTCAGCCGGCCGCCCCGCTCGTGGACGCCGGAGACGATGTCGTCCCGGATCGCCGTGCATACCGAATGCGCGGGAATGCGCATGTCCGACCTCCGCTTTGGTCCGCGCGAGACAATTCGAGCGGCGCCTGTTCTGCGCCCGACCATCGACTCTATGGCAGCGCACCGGGATTTCCGAAGCCCCGGCGGAATTCATCGCCTTATGCGGCCGTCTTCCGGGCAGCGAAAAGCCCCGGCTCAGTACGAGCCGGGGCTTTTGCGACGCGGTGCGGAACGGGCCGGAGGGTCAGACCTCGACGCCGCGGGCGCGGAGGTAGGCGACCGGGTTGATGTCGGAGCCGTAGTCGGGGCTCGTGCGCGCCTCGAAGTGGAGGTGCGGGCCGGTGGAGTTGCCGGTCGAGCCGGAGACGCCTATCTGCTGGCCGGGCTCGACGGTCTGGCCGACGTAGACGCCGATGGAGGAGAGGTGCCCGTACTGGGTGTACGTGCCGTCGTTCATCCGGATCACGATGTTGTTGCCGTACGCGCCGCCCCAGCCGGCCTCGACGACGGTGCCGGAGCCGACGGAGACGACCCGGCTGCCGTAGGCGGCGTGGAAGTCGACGCCGGAGTGGCTGCCGGAGGACCAGAGGGAGCCGCCGGTCTTGTAGCCGGTGGAGACGTACGAGCCGGCGACGGGAAGCTGGAAGGAGTTCAGGCGGCGGCGCTCGGCCTCGCGGGCGGCGCGCTCGCGCTCCTGCCGGATCTCCTTGGCGCGGGCCTCGGCCTTGCGCTTCGCCTCGGCCTTGGCCTTCGCCTGGGCGACGGCCTCGACGGCCTCCTGCTCCTGGGCGGCGGCCTGGGCGTCGATCCGGTCCACGAGGGAGTTCTCGGTGATCACCTTGGTGAGGCCGGTGTCCTCGGCGGAGCGGTTGTCCGTGTCGGCGGCGAGCGCCGGGGAGGCGAGGGTTCCGATGACGCCGGTGGTGGCGAGGGTCGCGACGCCGGCGATGCCCACGCCGCGGCGCGCCATCCGGCTCGGACCACGATGCTTCCCGGTGGCACGGGTGAACGCCATGTAGGGGCTGATCCTTTCCTTCCTTCTCGCCTACCGGGTTAGCTGACGGGTTCGGAGCAGGAAGGTCTCCTACGGGCCCCTCCGTACGGGACGAAGGCGTCCGATTCACCCCAGGGACTCATGTGGGTCCCCGGCTCCCCAGGCTCGCGCCTGACGGGGACTCGGCGATGACTGTCCGATGCCGCGGCTGCGGCACGTGCAACTGACGAACAGCCGCCCCGACGCTATGCGGATCGTCTTTCATTCACCAACCAGACACGCTTTTTGTAAGACATGCCACAGGGCAAATGATCAGTCTTGATCCCAATACGGACAAACGGGAGGACCCCGGCGAACATGCCGCCAGGGCCCTCTCGTTGTCACGCCGGAGCCGGAATCAGCCCGTCACGACGGTCACTTCGCCGATGCCGAGCTCCCGCACCGCATCCGCGATCTCCGCCGCGTCGCCCACCAGCACCGTGACGAGCCGGTCCACCGGGAAGGCGCTCACCGCGGCCGCGGTCGCCTCGACCGTGCCGGTCTCGGCCAGGCGCGCGTACAACTGGGCCTGGAAGTCGTCCGGAAGGTGCTGCTCGACCTGATCGGCCAGCGTCCCGGCCACGGAGGCGGCCGTCTCGTACTTGAGCGGCGCGACCCCCACCAGGTTCTGCACGGCGGTCTCGCGCTCGGCGTCGGTGAGCCCCTCGGCGGCGAGGGTCCTCAGCACCTGCCACAGGTCCCCGAGCGCCGGGCCGGTGTTGGGGGTGTCGACGGAGCCGCTGATGGCGAGCATCGAGGCGCCGTTGCCCTCGGCGTCCGAGCGGAGCACCTGGCCGAAGGCCCGCACGCCGTACGTGTAGCCCTTCTCCTCGCGCAGGACCTTGTCGAGCCGCGAGGTGAGGGTGCCGCCCAGGCAGTACGTGCCGAGGACCTGGGCCGGCCAGACGCGGTCGTGCCGGTCGGGACCGATCCGGCCGATGAGCAGCTGGGTCTGGACGGCTCCGGGGCGGTCCACGATGACGACCCGTCCGGTGTCGTCCGCCGTGATCGGCGGCATCGGGAGCGGCTCGGCCGGCTCGCCGGTCCAGGCGCCCAGCGTGTCCGCGAGGACCTTGTCGAGGTCGACCCCCGTCAGGTCGCCGACGACCACGGCCGTGGCCGTGCCGGGCCGGACGTGCGCCTCGTAGAAGGCGCGGACGGCCGCGGCGTCGATCGCGGCGACGGTCTCCTCGGTGCCCTGGCGCGGCCGGGACATCCGGGACTCGGCCGGGAAGAGCTCCTTGGAGAGCTGCTTGGCGGCGCGGCGGGACGGGTTGGCCGTCTCGTGCGGGATCTCGTCGAGACGGTTGCGCACCAGGCGCTCGACCTCGGTCTCCAGGAACGCCGGGGCGATCAGGGCCTCGGAGAGCAGCCCGAGCGCCTTGGGCAGCCGGGAGACCGGGACCTCCAGGGAGACCCGTACGCCCGGGTGGTCGGCGTGCGCGTCGAGCGTGGCGCCGCAGCGCTCCAGCTCGGCCGCGAACTCCTCGGCGCTGCGCCGGTCCGTTCCCTCCGAGAGCGCGCGGGCCATGATGGTGGCGACGCCGTCGAGGCCGGCCGGCTCCGCGTCCAGCGGGGCCGGCACGAAGATCTCCACGGCCACGACCTGCTGGCCGGGGCGGTGGCTGGTCAGCAGCGTCAGACCGTTGTCCAGCTTCCCGCGGTCCGGGGCGGGGAAGGCCCACGGCCTGGCGACGCCCGGCTCCGGCTGCGGGTGGAAGTCCATGCTCGTCAAAGACACGGCGGCGTCGGTCACTGGTCCGCTCCCTCTTCCTCGTCATCGCCGTCGGCGTGGTCGCTCTGCTCGGTCGCCAGCGGCTCGTAGACCAGCACCGCGCGGTTGTCGGGGCGCAGCTTGGCCTGGGCGACCGCCCGCACCTCCTCGGCGGTGACGTCCAGGACCCGGTCGACGGCGGTCAGGGCGAGCTGCGGGTCGCCGAACAGCACGGCGAACCGGCACAGTTCGTCGGCGCGGCCCGCGACGGTGCCGAGCCGGTCGAGCCACTCGCGCTCCAACTGGGCCTGCGCGCGCTCCATCTCCTCGGGCGTGGGGCCCTCCGCGGCGAACCGGGCGAGCTCCTCGTCGACGGCCGCCTCGATCTGCGGGACCTCGACCCCTCCGGACGTCTTCACGTCCAGCCAGCCCAGGGAGGGCGCGCCGGCGAGCCGCAGCAGGCCGAAGCCGGCGGCGACGGCCGTGCGGTCACGGCGGACCAGCCGGTTGTGCAGCCGGGAGGACTCGCCGCCGCCCAGGACCGTCAGCGCCAGGTCGGCGGCGTCGCACTCGCGCGTGCCGTCGTGCGGCAGGCGGTAGGCGGCCATCAGCGCGCGGGCCGGGACCTCCTCCTCGACGACCTCGCGCAGCTGCTCGCCGATGACGTCGGGCAGCGTGCCGTCGCGCGGGGGCCGCTTGCCGTCGTGCTGCGGGATGGAGCCGAAGTACTTCTCGATCCAGGCGAGGGTCTGCGCCGGGTCGATGTCGCCCACGACGGACAGCACCGCGTTGTTCGGCGCGTAGTACGTGCGGAAGAAGTTCCGCGCGTCCTCCAGCGTCGCCGCGTCCAGGTCGGCCATCGAGCCGATCGGGGTGTGGTGGTACGGGTGGCCCTCCGGGTAGGCGAGGGCGGTGAGCTTCTCGAAGGCCGTGCCGTACGGCACGTTGTCGTACCGCTGGCGGCGCTCGTTCTTGACGACGTCCCGCTGGTTCTCCATGGACTGGTCGTCCAGGGCGGCCAGCAGCGAGCCCATGCGGTCGGCCTCCAGCCAGAGCGCGAGCTCCAGCTGGTGGGTGGGCATGGTCTCGAAGTAGTTGGTGCGCTCGAAGCTCGTCGTGCCGTTGAGCGAGCCGCCCGCGCCCTGCACCAGCTCGAAGTGGCCGTTCCCGTGGACCTGCTTCGAACCCTGGAACATCAGGTGCTCGAAGAGGTGGGCGAGGCCCGTGCGGCCCTCGACCTCGTGGCGCGAGCCGACGTCGTACCAGAGACAGACCGCGGCGACCGGGGTCAGGTGGTCCTCCGAGAGCACCACACGCAGGCCGTTCGCCAGCCGGTGCTCGGTCGCTGTCAGGCCGCCGGAGCCGGCCTCGGCCGTGGCCGTGTGACCCATGGGCATGTACGTCCCTTCGATCGGGATGTGAAAAAGTCCTGCCACTGTATGCAAGCGCGCCGACACCTCGCGAAGTTCCCGCCGGGTCCTGATGTCCCTCTTCCGGGTCGCGGTCGGCGTTGTCGGTGGCACGGTCCACAATGGTCCGCGTCAGATCAACCTTGTTGGTGAAGGAGCCGCAGCCGCGATGGCCCGCCGCAGCACGAAGACACCGCCGCCGGACGACGCGTTCGAGGAGCGAATCCTCGACATCGACGTCGTCGACGAGATGCAGGGCTCCTTCCTCGAGTACGCGTACTCGGTGATCTACTCGCGCGCCCTGCCCGACGCCCGCGACGGCATGAAGCCCGTCCAGCGCCGCATCGTCTACCAGATGGGCGAGATGGGCCTGCGCCCCGACCGCGGCTTCGTCAAGTGCGCCCGCGTCGTCGGCGAGGTGATGGGCAAGCTGCACCCGCACGGTGACGCGTCGATCTACGACGCCATGGTCCGCATGGCGCAGCCCTTCTCCATGCGGCTGCCCCTCGTCGACGGCCACGGCAACTTCGGCTCCCTCGGCAACGACGACCCGCCGGCCGCCATGCGGTACACCGAGTCGCGGATGGCCCCGGCCGCGCTGCTCATGACCGAGTCCATCGACGAGGACACGGTCGACTTCTCGCCGAACTACGACGGCCAGGAGCGGGAGCCGGTCGCGCTCCCCGCCGCCTACCCGAACCTGCTGGTCAACGGCGCGTCCGGCATCGCGGTCGGCATGGCGACCAACATGCCGCCGCACAACCTCGGCGAGGTGATCGCGGCCGCCCGCCACCTGATCCGGCACCCCGGCGCCGACCTCGAGACCCTGATGCGGTTCGTGCCCGGCCCCGACCTGCCCACCGGCGGCCGGATCGTCGGCCTCACCGGCATCAAGGACGCGTACGAGTCGGGCCGCGGCTCCTTCAAGATCCGCGCCACGGCGACCGTGGAGACGGTGACGGCCCGCCGCAAGGGCATCATCGTGACCGAGCTGCCGTTCACGGTCGGCCCCGAGAAGGTCATCTCCAAGATCAAGGACCTGGTCGGCTCCAAGAAGCTCCAGGGCATCGCCGACGTCAAGGACCTCACCGACCGCAGCCACGGCCTGCGCCTCGTCATCGAGATCAAGAACGGCTTCGTGCCCGAGGCCGTCCTGGAGCAGCTCTACAAGCTGACGCCGATGGAGGAGTCCTTCGGCATCAACAACGTGGCGCTCGTCGACGGACAGCCGCTCACCCTCGGCCTCAAGGAGCTCCTCGAGGTCTACCTCGACCACCGCTTCGAGGTCGTCCGGCGCCGCTCCGAGTTCCGCCGGACCAAGAAGCGCGACCGGCTCCACCTCGTCCTCGGCCTGCTCATCGCGCTGCTCGACATCGACGAGGTCATCCGCCTCATCCGGGAGAGCGAGAACTCCGCGCAGGCCAAGGAGCGCCTGATGGAGCGCTTCTCGCTGAGCGAGATCCAGACGCAGTACATCCTGGACACCCCGCTGCGCCGCCTCACCAAGTTCGACCGGCTGGAGCTGGAGACCGAGCGCGACCGGCTCAACGGCGAGATCGACGAACTGACCGGCATCCTCGACTCCGACGCCGAGCTGCGCAAGCTCGTCTCGGCAGAGCTGGCCGTGATCGCCAAGAAGTTCGCCACCGACCGGCGGACGGTCCTGCTCGAGTCCGCCGGCGCGCCCGTCACGGCCGTGTCCCTGGAGGTCGCGGACGACCCCTGCCGGGTCCTGCTCTCCTCCACCGGCCTGCTGGCCCGTACGGCGACGGCGGAGCTGCCCCCGGTCGACCCGGACTCCACCCGGGTCAAGCACGACGTGATCCTGTCCGCGGTGGCGGCCACCCAGCGCGGTGACGTCGGAGCGGTGACCTCGGCCGGCCGGCTGCTCCGGATCCCCGTGATCGACCTGCCGCAGCTCCCGGACACGGCGAGCGCCCCGAACCTGGCGGGCGGCGCGCCGCTCTCCGAGTTCCTCACCCTGGAGGCGGACGAGACGGTGGTCTGCCTGACCACGCTCGACGAGTCCTCGCCCGGGCTGGCGCTCGGCACGCTCCAGGGCGTGGTGAAGCGCGTGGTCCCGGACTACCCGGCGAACAAGGACGAGCTGGAGGTCATCACCCTCAAGGACGGTGACCGGATCGTCGGCGCGACCGAGCTGCGCACGGGCGAGGAGGACCTGGTCTTCATCACGTCCGACGCCCAGCTGCTCCGCTACCAGGCCTCGCAGGTACGGCCCCAGGGCCGTCCGGCGGGCGGCATGGCGGGCATCAAGCTGACCGCGGGCGCCGAGGTGCTCTCGTTCACGGCGGTCGACCCGGCGGCGGACGCCGTCGTCTTCACCGTCGCGGGCTCCACGGGCACCCTCGACTCCTCGACGGGTACGTCGGCGAAGCTGACGCCCTTCGACCAGTACCCGCGCAAGGGCCGCGCGACCGGCGGCGTCCGCTGCCAGCGCTTCCTGAAGGGCGAGGACGTGCTGACCTTCGCCTGGGCCGGGGCCACCCCGGCGCGCGCCGCGCAGAAGACCGGCGCCCCGGTGCCGCTGCCCGAGCCCGACCCGCGCCGCGACGGCTCGGGCACCCCGTTCCCCCGGGCCGTCGACGTGGTGGCGGGCCCGGCGAGCTAGCTCTCGTCCGGTTCTTCCTCCGTGCGCGGCACGTACCGCAGGACGCCCCACATCCCGTGTTCGTCGGGGGCGTCCTGCGGGCCGTTCAGCTCGCAGGCGGCGAGCTCCTTGCGCAGGCCGGCCGCGTCGATGCCGGAGCCGATCAGGACGAGCTGGGTGAGACGCTCCTCGCCCTCGGGCCACGGCTCGGGGTAGAAGCGCAGGAAACGGCCGACGGCGTGCACGGTGTAGCGGTTGACCGGGTCGGCGGCGCCGAAGTCGACGAAACCCTTGATCCGGTAGAGGCCCTCCGGCCGGGCGTCCAGGAACGCCATGAGCCGACGGGGGTCGAGCGGCGCCGCGGCCGCGAGGGAGACGGTCTCGTACTCCGCGTGCGGGTGGGCGTGCGGGTCGTCCTCGCCGTACAGGACGTCCTCGATGGACATCTGCCCCTCGATCTCCCCCTCGGGGACGACCCGGTCGAAGAGCAGCTCCGGGTCGATCCGCCCGTGCCGGGCGTCGACGACCGCGGCCTTGCCCGCGAGGCCGCGGACCGTCTCGTGGACGTCCCGCAGTTCGTCCTCGGAGACCCGGTCGGCCTTGTTCACGACGACGAGGTCGGCGATCGGCAGGTGCCGGTCGGTCTCGGGGTGCCGCTGCCGGGTGGTGGCGAACTCGGCCGCGTCGACCACCTGGACGAGCCCTCCGTACACGATCCGCTCGTTCTCGCTGGCCAGCACCATGCGGACCAGTTCCTGCGGCTCGGCGAGGCCGCTCGCCTCGATGACGATCACGTCGAGCCGCGACGACGGCCGGGCCAGCACCTCCAGGTACTCGTCGAGCTCGCTCGCGTCCACGGCGCAGCACAGGCACCCGTTGCCCAGCGAGACCGTCGAGCCGACCTGTCCGGCGACGGTCATCGCGTCGATCCCGATGTCCCCGAAGTCGTTGACCATGACGCCGATACGGGTGCCCCGGGCGCTGCGCAGCACGTGGTTCAGGAGCGTGGTCTTCCCGGCCCCGAGAAACCCGGCGAGAACGACGACGGGGATCTGCTGCGTGGTCAAGGGACGTGCCTCCGCTTCCTTCGTGCCCCACGGCTGTGGGAAACCCCCAGGATAGGCAGCGGGGGGCGGGGCCCACCCGCGCCCCGGCCGTCCGCCCCTCCGGATCCGCGCGGGGCAGCGGGGCGGGAGGGCCCGTGCCCCGAACGTCCGCCCCTGCGGATCCGCGCGGTCACGTTTCCGGTCGCGGGGCATGTCGCCGTACCGTTTCGGCCATGAACCCCGCACAGACCGGCCCCCCGCGCCCCGCGGCGCGCCATCGGCGGTTCGGCTGGCCGCAGCGGGTGTTCTCGCAGGTCCTGCTGATGCAGCTGGCGATCGCGACCGGTGTGACCGTCCTGGCCACGGGCCTGTTCCTCGCCCCGCTCAGCGCGCAGCTGGACGACCAGGCCATGCGGCAGGCGCTGGCCATCGCCGACACCACCGCGTCGCCCCGGCTCGCCGCCGACCTCACCGGAAGCCCGCCGTCCGCGCGGGGGCCGGTACAGACGGAGGCCGAGCGGATCCGGACGGCGACGGACGCCGAGTACGTCGTGGTCATGGACACCCGCGGCGTGCGCTGGTCGCACACCGACCCCGCCGAGATCGGCAGGCTCGTCTCCACCGACCCGAGCGACGTGCTGGCCGGGCACGAGGTGATGGAGATCGACAGCGGCACCCTGGGGCGTTCGGCACGGGGCAAGGTGCCGCTGCGGGACGCGGACGGCCGGATCGTCGGCGCCGTCTCCATCGGCATCGAGTACGACAGCGTCCGCGACCGGCTCCTCGCGGCCATCCCCGGCCTCCTCGCCTACGCGGGCGGCGCCCTCGCGGCCGGCGCCCTGGCCGCGTACCTGATCTCCCGGCGTCTCCAGCGCCAGACCCACGACCTGGCCTTCTCCGACATCTCGGCGCTGCTCGCCGAACGCGAGGCCATGCTGCACGGCATCCGCGAGGGCGTCGTCGCCCTGGACCGCAACGGCTCCGTGCGCCTGATGAACGACGAGGCCCAGCGGCTCCTCGGCCTCGGCCCCGAGGCGGCCGGCCGGCCGCTCGACGAGGTCCTCGGCACCGGCCGCACGGCGGACGTCCTCGCGGGCCGGGTGACCGGCGACGACCTGGTCACCGTCCGGGGGCACCGGGTGCTGATCGCCAACCGGATGCCCACGGACGACGGCGGCGCCGTGGCGACCCTGCGCGACCGCACCGAGCTGGAGCACCTCGGTCGCGAGCTCGACTCGACGCGGGGACTGATCGACGCCCTGCGCGCCCAGGACCACGAGCACGCCAACCGCTTGCACACCCTCCTGGGCCTCCTGGAGCTGGAGATGCACGAGGAGGCGGTCGAGTTCGTCACCGAGGCGGTCGGGGTGCACCGGGCCACCGCCGAGCAGGTCACGGAGAAGATCCACGACCCGCTCCTCGCCGCCCTCCTGGTCGGCAAGGCGACCGTCGCCGCCGAGCGCGCGGTGTCCCTGCGCCTCGCGCCCGACTCACTGCTGCCCGACCGGCTGGTCGACCCGCGCGAGCTGGTCACCGTGGTCGGCAACCTCGTCGACAACGCGCTGGACGCCGTCGCCGGCACCCCGGACGCCCGGATCGGCCTCGCCTTCCGCGCCGAGGGCCGTACGGTCGTGCTGCGGGTCTCGGACAGTGGACCCGGGGTCCCGGAGGAGCGCCGCGAGCTGATCTTCACCGAGGGCTGGACGACCAAGGAGCTCCCGTCGCACGGGAAACGGGGCCTCGGCCTCGCCCTCGTACGCCGGCTGGCCGAGCGCCGGGGCGGCACCGCCCGGGTGGCCGCGGGACCGGACGGGGGCGCCGAGTTCACCGTCGTCCTCCCCGACGCCCTGACCGACCCCGATCCCTCCGCGACCGAGCCGGACCCCGCACCGTCACACCAGGCCCCCGCCCTGTCGGAGCCCACTCGGCCCGACCCGGGTTCCACCGCGGCCGATCCGTACCCGGCCCGGCCCCACCCGGGCTCCACCTTCGCCGAGGAGGCGCGATGATCGACGTGCTCGTGGTGGACGACGACGTACGGGTCGCGGGGATCAACGCCGCCTACGTCGCCAAGATGCCGGGCTTCCGGGTGGTCGCCACCGCGCACTCGACCGCCGAGGCGCTCGCCGCCCTGGACCGGCAGCCGGTGGACCTGATCCTCCTGGACCACTACCTGCCCGACGAGAACGGTCTCGCGGCCGTGCGGGAGCTCCGCGCCCGAGGCCACCAGTGCGACGTGATCATGGTGACGGCCGCCCGGGACGTGGCGACCGTCCAGGCGGCGATGCGGCACGGCGCCCTGCAGTACCTGGTGAAGCCGTTCAACTTCGCCGGACTGCGCACCAAGCTGGAGGCGTACGCGACCCTCCGCCGCGCCCTGGAGAGCGGCGGCGAGGCAGAACAGTCCGAGGTGGACCGGATCTTCGGCGTCCTCGCGGCCGGTACCGTCGCCCCCGACCTGCCCAAGGGGCACTCCCCCACCACGGCCGAGCTGGTCCGGCAGGTACTGCTCGCCGCCGCCGGACCGCTCTCCGCCCAGGAGATCGCCGAACGGGCCGGAGTCAGCCGGCAGACCGCGCAGCGCTACCTGAAGCTCCTCGAACGTACCGGCCGGGTGCGTCTCTCCCTCCGGTACGGCGAGACCGGCCGCCCCGAGCACCGGTACGCCTGGGCCGCCTCGCCGCCCGCCGCGTGAGGCGGGGTCGGGGCGGGGTCAGGCGGCGCCCGCGCCGGTCAGCGCCCGGACCTCGGTCTCGGCGTGACGTGCCTCGTCGGGCGGCTCGGGGGAAGTGGCCGTGCCGATCCAGCCCGCGAGGAAGCCGAGCGGGATGGAGACCACCCCCGGGTTCTGCAGCGGGAAGACGTGGAAGTCGACGCCGGGGAAGAGCGCCTCCGGGCTGCCGGAGACGACCGGTGAGAGCACGACGAGCAGCACGGCGGGGACCAGCCCGCCGTACACGGACCAGACCGCGCCCCGGGTGGTGAACCTCCGCCAGAACAGCGAGTACAGCAGCACGGGAAGATTGGCGGAGGCCGCGACCGCGAAGGCCAGACCGACGAGGAACGCCACGTTGAGATCGCGGGCGAGCAGTCCGAGCCCGATGGCGGCCGCACCGATCACGGCGGCGGCGACCCGGGCCACGGTCACCTCGCTGTGCTGCTTCGCGTGCCGCCGGCGCAGCGAGCTGTACAGGTCGTGGGCGACGGAGGTCGAGGAGGCGAGCGTGATGCCCGCCACGACGGCGAGGATGGTCGCGAAGGCGACGGCGGCGACGATCGCGAAGAGCACCGTGCCCCCGGTGGAACCCGCTCCCCCGCCCAGGTCGAGGGCGAGCAGCGGCACGGCGGTGTTCCCCGACGCGTTCGACGCGCGGACCTGGTCCGGTCCGATCAGGGCGGCCGCGCCGAAGCCCAGCACGATGGTCATCAGGTAGAAGCTGCCGATGAGCCCGATGGACCAGACGACGGAGCGGCGGGCGGCCCGGGCGGTCGGCACGGTGTAGAAGCGCGCCAGGATGTGCGGCAGTCCCGCGGTACCCAGCACCAGCGCGACGCCGAGGCTGATGAAGTCCAGACGGGAGGTCCAGTCCCCGCCGTAACGGAGTCCGGGGGCGAGGAAGTCCAGGCCGTGGCCGCTGCGTCGGGCCGCCGTCGAGAGCAGGCTGTTCACGTCGCCGTGGAACCGGAGCAGGACGAGGACGGTGAGCGCGACGGTGCCCGCCATAAGCAGGACCGCTTTGACGATCTGGATCCAGGTGGTGGCCCGCATGCCGCCGAGCGACACGTAGATCACCATCAGGGCGCCCACCCCGATCACCGTCCACGAGCGGGCCGCCTCGCTGCTGCCGCCGAGCAGCAGGGCGACCAGACTCCCGGCCCCCACCATCTGGGCCACGAGGTACAGCACGGAGACCGCCACCGAGGACGTTCCCGCCGCGATGCGCACCGGCCGCTCCGCCATCCGCGCGGCCACGACGTCGGCGAGGGTGAACCGGCCGCAGTTGCGGACCAGTTCGGCGACCAGCAGGAGCACGACCAGCCAGGCGACGAGGAACCCGACCGAGTACAGCATGCCGTCGTAGCCGTAGAGCGCGATCAGCCCGGAGATGCCCAGGAACGACGCCGCCGACATGTAGTCGCCGGCGATGGCGAAGCCGTTCTCCAGGGGCGAGAACAGCCGCCCTCCGGCGTAGAACTCCTCCGCCGAACCGTGCCGGTTGCGACTCACCCATGTGGTGATCCCCAGCGTGACCGCGACGAAGGCGCTGAACAGCAGGAGTGCCAGGGTCTGATGGTCTCCGGTCACCGCTGCCCCACCCCTCGCGTCATCTCCTGCGTGTCCCAGCGCAGCTCCAGCGCCGCCCGGTCCCTGCGCAGCCGCGCGTGCCGCGCATAGGCCCAGGTGAGCAGGAAGGTGGTGAGGAACTGCCCCAGTCCCGCGACCATCGCCACGTTCACCACACCGGCGACCGGCCGGGCCATGAACCCGGGCGCGGCGGTCGCCGCCACGACATAGGCGAGGTACCAGAGGAGGAAGGCGAGGGTGGCGGGGAAGACGAACCGGCGGTAGCGACTGCGCACTTCCTGGAACGCGGGGCTCCGCTGGACCTCCAGATAGATCTCCGCCGCGCTGTGGACCCGCTGCCCCGGCACCGTGTCGGGGCGGCCGTCACCGGCATCGTCGGCGCCCGACCGCTCGCCCCACGCGGAGCCCGCCGCCTCGTACCAGGGGTCGTCGGCCGGCACCGCCGAAGCGCCGCGCCCCTCCTGCTCGTCCACCTGCTCCACCGGTCAACTCTCCTTGTCAGCGAACCGTTTCGGCCGCGTGCCCAAGGATGGACAGAGCGGGAAGATCCCGGACTCTTCTACCCTCGCACTTCACCCCATCAGGTGACTCTTTTCCCAGGTGCCCTGACCAGACCGTGCTGATATGCGTATCGCACGGCCTGGGCTCGGTCGCGCACCCCTGTCTTGGCGAAGAGGTTGTTGATGTGGGTCTTCACGGTCGCCGTGGAGATCCGCAGCCGCCCGGCGATCTCCTGGTTGGAGAGCCCGTCCGCGACGAGCACGAGCACCTCCGTCTCCCGCTCCGTCAGACCATCCGCCTCCGGGAGCCCCCCGGGGGCACCGGGGGCACCGGGGGCACCGGGGGCACCGGGGGCACCGGGGGCACCGGGGGCACCGGGGGCACCGGGGGCACCGGCCAGTCTCGATGGGTCGGACGGCTCCGGCCGCTCCATCAGCCGCTCGAGGAGACGTCGTTGCACGGAGGGCGACAGCCCGGCCCGGCCGTCGACCACGTCCCGCAGCGCCCGTGCGATCTCCGCCCCGTCGGCGTCCTTCGTCAGGTACCCGCGCGCTCCCGCCCGCAGCGCCGGAAACAGCGAGTCGTCGTCGGCGTACGTGGTCAGCACGACGATCTCCGTCCCGGGGAACCGCTCACGGATCCTGCGGGTGGCCTCGACCCCGTCACAGCGGGGCATCCGCAGGTCCATCAGCACCACGTCGGGCTCGTGCGCACCGGTCAGCGCGACGGCCTCCTCCCCGTCCCTGGCCGATCCGACGACCTCGACGCCGGGCAGCAGCCCCAGCAGCATCACGATCCCCTCGCGGACGACGGCCTGGTCGTCGGCGACGACCACCCGGACCGTCTGGGGCCCCTCGGCCGCGCTCGAACCTTCCCCTCCGCTCATGCCGGCACCCGCAGCCGCACGGTGAACCCGGGGCCCTCGGGCCCGGCGTCCAGGCTGCCGCCCAGCAGCTCGGCCCGCTCCCTCATGCCGAGCAGCCCGTACCCGGAGCCGGAGGAGCCCAGCCCCGATCCCAGACGGTGCCCTTGGCCCGGGCCCTGGCCTTGGCCCTGGCCTGGGTCCTGGCCTGGGCCGTCGGTCGTCCGGGGCGGTCCGGAGTCGCGTATCTCCAGGGAGATGTCGTGCGTCCCGTAGGCGAACAGGATCCGGGTCCGGGCACCCGGGGCGTGTTTGCGGACGTTGGTCAGAGCTTCCTGGGCGACCCGCCGCACCGCCTGTGACGCCTCGGCGGGCAGGTCCCGGCGCTCGCCGGTGACGTCGACCTCCGCCCGGTCCTCTCGCGCCAGCTCCCGCAGGTAGTCCTCGACGGGCGCCATGTCCCCGCGCAGCGCGGAGAGCGCGTGGCGGGTCTCGGCGAGGCCTTCTCTCGCCATGGAACGGGCCGCGGTCACGAGTCTGAGGATCTCCGACCGCTCGGCCCCCGCCTCGATCTGGAGCCGGGCGACCTCCAGGTGCACCATCTGGGCGGAGAGGCTGTGGGCGAGCACATCGTGTATCTCCCGGGCGATTCGGGCCCGCTCGGCGAGCGCCGCCGAGGCGGCCTCCGCCTCCCTGGCGAGCCGCTCCTGCGCGAGCAGCTGGAACCCGGCGCCCCGGGCCTCGGCGTCCAGCCGGAGCGAGTAGCCCGCGAGCAGCACGGCGGCCGTGGTGAGGGCGGCTCCGAGGATCCCCGTCTCGTCGGCCTCCACGAAGCCGGGGACGAGCACCGCCACCGTCGCCAGGCCGACGGGAAGCGGCAACCGCTGCATGGCCATGACCGAGACGACGATCCACATCACGGTCGCGGCCGTGGGGGCGCCGGCGGCGTAGGCCCCCAGGCCGGAGAGCGCCATCACACCGAGGAGTCCCAGCGAGGCGGCCGCCCGGTGGCCGAGGGTCGTGTGGTGGAAGCCCAGCGCGGCCGCCACACACAGCCCGAACCCGAGCGGCGGCACCAGCGCGTACCCGCCGTCGAAGGCACCCGAGGTGTAACACCCGCTGAGTACCCAGACGCTCAGACCCGCGATCATGGTGTAGTCCAGGACCACGCGCCCCCGGGGCACTCCGACGCGAGTGAGCGCTTCCCGCGCGGGCCAGGTGCACCAGCCCCCGCCGCCACTCCCGCCGCTTGGCGTACGACCTCGGTCGCGCTTTCCGTCCATGACCGTCCCCCTCCGTCGTCTCGATGCTACGGAGAGTCGGCGACCGTGTGATCGGCCCGTGGGTGGAGCGTGTGGCTCCACCCACGGGTGGAGTGGATCAGGCGTCGATGCGCGAGCGGTCGAGCGTCGCCGCCGAGCCGGTGATGAACTCCTTGCGGGGCGCCACGTCGTTGCCCATGAGGAGGTCGAAGACCTGCTCCGCCGCGTCCAGGTCGCCGATGTTGATCCGGCGCAGGGTGCGGTGGCGCGGGTCCATCGTGGTCTCCGCGAGCTGGTCGGCGTCCATCTCGCCGAGACCCTTGTAGCGCTGGATGGCGTCCTTGTAGCGGACCCCCTTGCGCTGGAACTCCAGGAGGGTCTGCCGCAGCTCGTTGTCCGAGTACGTGTAGACGTACTTCTCCTGGCCCCTCTTGGGCTGGACGAGCTCGATCCGGTGCAGCGGCGGCACGGCGGCGAAGACCCGGCCCGCCTCGACCATCGGCCGCATGTAGCGCTGGAAGAGCGTGAGCAGCAGGCAGCGGATGTGGGCGCCGTCGACGTCGGCGTCGACCAGGAGGACGATCTTCCCGTACCGGGCGGCGTCGATGTCGAAGGTGCGGCCCGAGCCCGCTCCTATGACCTGGATGATCGCCCCGCACTCGGCGTTCTTGAGCATGTCCGAGACGGACGACTTCTGGACGTTGAGGATCTTGCCGCGGATCGGCAGCAGGGCCTGGAACTCGCTGTTGCGGGCGAGCTTGGCCGTGCCGAGCGCCGAGTCGCCCTCGACGATGAAGAGCTCGCTGCGCTCCACGTCGTCGCTGCGGCAGTCGGCCAGCTTGGCCGGCAGCGAGGAGGACTCGAGGGCGGTCTTCCTGCGCTGAGCCTCCTTGTGCTGCCGGGCGGCGATCCGGGTGCGGGCCGCCGCGACGGCCTTCTCCAGGACGGCCCTGGCCTGCGCCTTGTCGTCCCGCTTGGTGGAGGTGAGGAAGGCCTTGAGCTCCTTGGCGACCACGTTCGCCACGATCCGGCGGGCCGCGGAGGTGCCGAGGACCTCCTTCGTCTGCCCCTCGAACTGCGGCTCGGCGAGGCGGACCGTGACGACGGCCGTGAGGCCCTCGAGGGCGTCGTCCTTGACGATGTCGTCCTCGGCGACGCGCAGCATCTTCGCCGAACGCAGCACCTCGTTCACCGTCTTGGTGACGGCCGTCTCGAAGCCGGAGACGTGGGTGCCGCCCTTGGGGGTGGCGATGATGTTGACGAAGGACTTGACCGCGGTGTCGTAGCCGGTGCCCCAGCGCAGGGCGATGTCGACGGCGAGCTCGCGGGTGACCTCCGTCGGGGTCATGTGGCCGCGCTCGTCGAGGACGGGGACGGTCTCCTTGAAGGTGCCCTGTCCGGTGAGCCGCTGGATGTCGCAGACGGCCTTGTCCTGCGCGAGGTACTCGCAGAACTCGCTGATGCCGCCGTCGAAGCGGAAGGTCTCCTCGCTCTTGCCGACCCCCGCCAGGTCCCGCTCGTCGCGGACGACGATGGTGAGGCCGGGGACGAGGAAGGCGGTCTGCCGGGCACGCTGGTGGAGCGTCTCCAGGGAGAGCTTGGCGTCCTTGAGGAAGATCTGCCGGTCCGCCCAGTAGCGGATGCGCGTGCCGGTGCGGTTCTTGGGGACGCGCTTGCCCTTCAGGAGGCCGTTGGCCGGGTCGAAGGGGCTGTCGGGGCCCTGCTCGGTGAAGATGCCCGGGACGCCGCGGCGGAAGCTGATCTGGTGCGTGGCACTGTTGCGGTCGACCTCGACGTCGAGACGGGCCGACAGCGCGTTGACCACGGAGGCGCCGACGCCGTGCAGACCGCCGGAAGCGGCGTACGAGCCGCCGCCGAACTTGCCGCCGGCGTGCAGCTTGGTCATGACGACCTCGACGCCGGAGAGACCGGTCTTGGGCTCGACGTCCACCGGGATGCCCCGGCCGTTGTCCCGGACCTCGACCGAACCGTCGTCGTGGAGGATGACCTCGATGTGGTCGCAGTACCCCCCGAGGGCCTCGTCGACCGAGTTGTCGATGATCTCCCAGATGCAGTGCATCAGACCGCGACTGTCGGTGGACCCGATGTACATACCGGGGCGCTTGCGGACAGCTTCGAGCCCTTCGAGTACGAGCAGGTGCCGCGCGGTGTAGTTGGAACCGTCACGGTCTGCGGTCAGCAGCGCACTGGACGGCACGGACGTCTCGGCGGTCACGCGGTTCGCTCCTCGCTGAATTTGAAATGTGGCCCCGTGGGGTAAGGCCCGGCGTCGGTCACCGGTTCAGAGGGTACCGATGCCTGGTAGAGCCGTTGTCACGCCACCCACCCCGATTCCTCATGCTAGTCCAGACTCGCATGGATGTTCGATCCCTCGATGGGGTGACGCGAACATCACGTTCCCTTCCGCGCATGAACCATTTAGGCTCCGGGCACGTCCTCATGAACAACCGGCAACCACGCCGGGAGGGCGAACCCACACAAGCAACGCGAAATCCGTAGTGCGACGCAATACGGCTCATTCGCCGCCAACCGGCAGCAGACAGCCACCTTGGTGAGAAGTTTCAAGGAAAAGCCACGAGCGGGAACGTTTTCGGCCTGGTTGGATGTTGACCCTGGTACGACAGCTCGTCGAGCTAGAGAAGAGGCGACGTGACTACTGTTCTGACCCCCGCGAGCCCCCTGACGGCCGCTGACCGTTGCGACCGCTGCGGCGCCCAGGCATACCTGCGCGTCGTTCTGACCAGCGGAGGTGACTTGCTCTTCTGCGCCCACCACGGACGCAAGTTCGAGCCGGAACTCAAGAAGATCGCCGTTGAGATACAGGATGAGACGGACCGGCTCACGGACGTGCCGGCCCGCACGCAGGGCGAAGACCACGCCTGACGCCATCCACGACGAGCTCAGGGCCGGTCGCTGATCCCGACCGGACGGCGGGCGGCCACCCCCTCACGGGGGTGGCCGCCCGTTCTCGTACGCCAGCCGGCCCGACCGCCGGCCTGTTCCAGGGGGCCGCGGGCCGGAAGCGCGCGGGAAAGCACCGCCGAGACCTCCGCCCCGGGGACTCCGGGTCAGAAGCGCGCGGGCAGCACCGCCGAGACCCGCGTGTAGACGCCCGGGTTCTCCGCCTGCCCGCATCCGCTGCCCCAGGACACGAGGCCCACGAGCAGCCCCTTGGCCACGAGCGGGCCTCCGCTGTCCCCCTGGCACGCGTCCCTGCCGCCCTGCGGATCGCCGGCGCACAACATCGTGTCGCGCTGGTACCGGACGCCGAACCCACCCGGGTACGCCCGCTCGCAGGACGCGTCCGGGAGCACCTGCACGCGCGCCGTCCGCAACGTGGAGGCGTAGGTCCCGTTACCCGTCGTGTCCCCCCAGCCGTAGACGTCCGCCTCCGTCCCGGGCGTGTACGCGGCGTCTCCCGTGCGGGCGACACCGATGACGTACGACTGCGGCAGCGGGCTCACCAGCGTCAGCACCGCGAGGTCTCCCGAGTTGCTCGTCGGGTCGTAGTCGGGGTTGACCCAGGTGTCCGAGATCCGGACCTCCTGGCCGCCCTGCCCGCGCAGCGCGGCGCGCCCCGCGATGACCGAGAAGTCGCGCAGCTCCCACGGCTCGCCGCCGAGCACCTCCCGGCCCAGACAGTGGGCCGCTGTGAGCACCTTGGTCGGCGCCACGACCACGCCTCCGCAGAACTGTCCCGCGCGCGTACCCCCGAACCGGTCACGACTGGACAGGGCCACCACCCACGGCGCGTCCGCGATCTGGGCCGTGTGGCCGCCCACCACGACGCTGTCGGCCGCCACGGGGACAGCGGTGACGACCTGCCCGGCCGCCGCGGTGATCAAGCCCAGGGCGCCCGTCAAAGCTCGGGCGAAGGAACCACGCATGGAGCCTCCTGACTCTCCGGTGATGTCGGTTCACCCAGCGTCCAGCACAGTTCCTCGCCTTGCACCCCCGCACGCCGGAAGGGCCCGGCTCCCCCTTTCGGGGAACCGGGCCCTTCCGCGTACCGCTCTGCGCCTCGTACGGATCAGTCGAGGTAGTCGCGCAGCACCTGCGAGCGCGACGGGTGGCGGAGCTTCGACATGGTCTTCGACTCGATCTGGCGGATCCGCTCTCGCGTCACGCCGTAGACCTTGCCGATCTCGTCCAGCGTCTTCGGCTGACCGTCGGTGAGGCCGAAGCGCATCGAGACGACGCCGGCCTCGCGCTCGGAGAGCGTGTCGAGGACGGAGT
Organism: Streptomyces sp. NPDC043176; assembly: GCF_056436715.1. NCBI lineage: Bacteria > Bacillati > Actinomycetota > Actinomycetes > Kitasatosporales > Streptomycetaceae > Streptomyces > Streptomyces sp. NPDC043176. Next base: position 126,155 of record NZ_JBWKCA010000013.1, on the reverse strand, counting down.
GCAGCTGCTCCTGGAGGAGCGTGAAGCTCACCGCGTCGGCCGGGACGACCGCCTCGGAGTCCTCGATCAGGTCGCCGAACTCGCTGTCGCCGTCCTCACCCAGCGGGGTGTGGAGGGAGATGGGCTCGCGGCCGTACTTCTGGACCTCGATGACCTTCTCAGGGGTCATGTCGAGCTCCTTGGCCAGCTCCTCCGGGGTGGGCTCACGGCCCAGGTCCTGGAGCATCTGGCGCTGGACGCGCGCGAGCTTGTTGATGACCTCGACCATGTGCACCGGGATACGGATGGTGCGGGCCTGGTCGGCCATGGCGCGGGTGATCGCCTGACGGATCCACCAGGTGGCGTACGTGGAGAACTTGTAGCCCTTGGTGTAGTCGAACTTCTCGACGGCACGGATCAGACCCAGGTTGCCCTCCTGGATCAGGTCCAGGAAGAGCATGCCGCGGCCCGTGTAGCGCTTGGCCAGGGAGACCACCAGACGGAGGTTGGCCTCCAGGAGGTGGTTCTTGGCGCGGCGGCCGTCCTCGGCGATGATCTCCAGCTCGCGCTTGAGCTTCGGAGCGAGCTTGTCCGAGTTCGCGAGCTTGTCCTCGGCGAACAGACCGGCCTCGATGCGCTTGGCGAGCTCGACCTCCTGCTCGGCGTTGAGCAGCGGGACCTTGCCGATCTGCTTGAGGTAGTCCTTGACCGGGTCGGCGGTGGCGCCGGCGACGGCGACCTGCTGCGCCGGAGCGTCGTCCTCGTCCTCGTCGGACAGGACGAAGCCCTTACTCTCGCCCTCGGTCTCCTCTTCCTCGCCCTTGCCGGGCGCGACGTCCTCGATGAGCTCCTCGCCCTCGACGAGCTCGTCGGCGTCCTTCTTGGACGTGGCCTTCTTGGTCGCCGTCTTCTTGGCGACGGCCTTCTTGGCCACCGTCTTCTTGGCGACGGCCTTCTTCGCCACCGGCTTCGTGGCGGACGATCCGGCCTCTTCGGCCGACTCGGCGCCCTCGGCCGCGGCGGCCGAGACGGTGGTCTTCGTCACGGTCGTCCTGGCGGTGACGGTCTTGGTGGCGGTGCGCTTGGCCGGGCTCTTCGCTGCGACGCTCTTGCGGGCGCGCTTCGGCGACTCCGCTGCACTGACCATCAGCGTCACACCCTCTTCCTCGAGGATCTGATTGAGGCTGCGCAGAACATTCTTCCACTGGGTTGGCGGAATCTGGTCAGCCTCGAAGGCACGACGCACGTCATCGCCGGCGATCTGCCCATCAGCCTTTCCCCGCTCGATGAGCGCCATCACAGACTCGGACTCGGCGATCTCCGGCGGGAGCGTACGGGATGTGCTGGCCGACACGAACAACCTCTCGGAACGATGGAAACGGCTTCCGGCCCCGCTCTGGATCGAGCTGGAGCCGACGACCGTCGACGGGGAATGTGCCGACGGCGCGGGTTGGGCCGGGGAACTGCACAGCGCCTCCAACGGCTGCTGTATTCCTTCCTCGGCTGTCACCTCTTAGGTCATCGCACGGCTCGGAGGAGTGTTACGCCCAATCTTCGTGGCCCGAGTCACACCTCATTCGCGGCGAAACGCCCAGAGTGGTCGATCGATGCACATTTGTGTCCCCGGAGCCCGAGCGCCACCCGGGGAGCCCGCTGGGGTCCCCGGGTGGCGCTCGGGCCCGGCGGCACGCCGCGCGTACGCCTCCGCACTCCCGGCCACGGCCGGCCGGTCAGTGTTCGCGGGGGGCGGGGACGACGCGCTCCACCTCGGGGTGGACCGTCAGCAGCTGCCGCATGGCCGCCTCGGCGCCCTGGGCGTCCCCCGCTGCCAGCGCGTCGGCGATACGGGCGTGGTGCGCGAGGCAGGCCTCGCTCGGCCGGTCACAGCCGGTGGCGGGGCCGCCGGAGACCTGGAGCGCGGCGGAGACGATGCCGGAGAGGTGCTCCAGCATGCGGTTCCCGGCGAGCTGGATGAGGAGGGAATGGAACTCGGTGTCGGCGCGGGCGAAGGTGATGCCGTCCCCCTGGGCGAACGCGTGGCCCATGATCTCGACCATGTCGGCGAGGCGCTGCTGCACGTCCTCACGACCGTGTCCGGCGGCGAGACGGGCCGCGAGGGGCTCGATCGTCCAGCGCAGCTCGTTCAGCTCACGGCGCTGGTCGTCGCGCTGCGGCCCGAAGGCGCGCCACTCGATGATGTCGGGATCGAGGAGGTTCCAGTCGCTGACCGGCCTGACCCGGGTGCCGACGTTCGGGCGGGCGCTGACGAGGCCCTTGGCCTCCAGTACGCGCAGCGACTCCCGCACGACGGTGCGCGAGACCTCGAACCGCTGACCGATCTCCTCCGGGACCAGCGGCCGGTCGGCCCCGAGGTCTCCGGAGACGATCATCTGCCCGAGCTGCTGGACGAGCTGCCCGTGCAGCCCGCGGCCCCGGTTGCCCGTGCTCCGGCGACCCACGCGGCCCAGATCGGTGTCCACCCCCTCCCAGGAGGGCGGACCCACGCGGCCGGGGGCGGGCGCCTCCGCGTAGGGGTAGCGGTCGAGATCGCCCGGGGCGCCGAGGCCGGAGTCGACGGGGCGGGCGGCGGTCATCATGGTGTGCGCAAGGGTACTCACGCATCCTTTGTCGGCGTTGCCTCCGTGACCCTTGAGGTCTTTGGTGAAAAGCACACGAAAGGGTGATCGGCACCCCCTACACAATTGACGATTATTCGGACATATTGGGCACATTTCAAGGAAGTTGACGGCTAAGCGGAGCCTTTCGATCCGCAAGTGATCACCAACGCGCCCTCCGGCGAAGACCGGTGAACACATAGGCGCAAAGCAAACCTGTCAACATCAACGAGAGCGCCACCCCCGCGGGCTGCCCGACCACCCGCAGGGCTCCCGCCAGCCAGTGCTCCATCGCCGGGGACCAGCGGGGGCCCGCGAACTCCCGCAACCGGCCGGGAAGTCCGGCGGCGGAGCGCACCGAGGGCCCGGTCAGAACCTTCTGCAGCAGGGGGACGAAGGCGACCGGTACGGCGAGGACGGCGGCCACGCCGGCCGCCGCGGCCCGGAACACCCCGGCACCAAGCAGCCCGGCCCAGGCGCAGCCGACGAGCAGCCCCAGCCAACTCGCGCAGAGAGTGGGCCAGTTCCTCGGTACGGGGATCAACTCGCCGCCGTAGACGAACCGCAGGGTCCCCAGGTCGGCCAGCACGACGAGCACGCCGAGGAGGAGCGCCACGGAGGCCGCCACGACGAGCTTCGCCAGCAGCAGGCCGGGCCTGCGCGGCACCGCGCCGCGTCCGGAGGTGAGCGCGGGATAGCGGTACTCCTCGGCGAAGGAGAAGGCGCCGAGCAGTCCCGCGCCGAGGGCCGCGGGCGGCAGCGGCGAGATCGCCGGCCACCCGGCGAGGACCGCGGGCAGCGCGGCGCGGCCGGCTCGGCCGAGGAGCAGCGCGAGGGTCACCGAGACGAGCAGGACGCCCGCCACGACGAGCGGGGTGCTCGGCACACCGAGGAGCCGGTGAAGCTCGTACCGCAGCGGCCGCAGGGGCGAACGGGCCGGCCGCCGGACGGCGGCGCGCTGTCCGGCCTCCTCCTCGCGCACCGCGGCCTCGCCTTCCGGCGGCTCGCCGGACCGGTCGCCCGCCTCGGCGCACTCCGGAGTACGCGGGACGGGCCCGGTGTCGCCGGTCTCGTCGACGAGGCGGTGGACCGGCACGCCGTGACGGAACGCCGTGTCGCCGACGGCGGCGCAGTCGCTGCCGTAGACGGACAGGAGGTTGCCGTCCTCCGCGACCACCTCGACCGGGCGACGGGCAGCCCTGGCCTCCTGGGCCACGGCGGCGGCGAGCCGCGCGGCGTGCGGGGTACGGACGGCGACCCGGGGGCGCAGCCGGGTGCGGCCGAACTCGGTCGCGTCCTGGTCCGCGACGAGCCGCCCTCCGTCGAGTGTGACGACCCGGTCGGCGTTGCGGGCGGCGTCCTTGGGATCGTCCGTGGTGTAGAGCACGGTGCCCCCGTCGGCCGCGTGAGCGCGCAGGAGCTCGTACAGCCAGGCGCCCTCGGGTGCGGAGAGACCGGCACCCGGCTCGTCGAGCAGCAGCGTGTGCGGGGCCCCCAACAGGGCTGAGGCGAGGCCGAGTCGACGGTCCGCGCCGATCGGCAGGGTGCCGATCCGCCGGCGTTCGAGACCCGCGAGGCCCACGGTCCGCACCAGTTCGTCGGACCGCGAGGCGGGTACGCCCGTGGCGGCGCAGAGCATCCGGAGCTGGCCCCGGAGCGTGCGGGAGGGATGGCCGGGGATGTCGCCGAGGAGCACGCCGACCTCGCGGGGCGGGTGGGCGATGCGGTGCAGCGGCCGGCCTCGGAAGTAGGTGATCCCGCGGCCCGGCTCGAGTTCGAGCATGAGCCGGAGCGCGGTGGTCTTTCCGGAGCCCGGCGGGCCGAGGAGGGCCGTCACGGTCCCCGGCCTGGCCTCGAAGGTCAGATCGTCCACGGCGGGCGGGCGATCGCGTCGGGGCGTGCTGGTCAGTCCGATTGCCTGGAGCATCGCTTCTCTCGCGGTAGGTGACACCGCTCCGCGGCAGGGCGGCGCTATCGCAGCAAGATAACGCTACATTTCGGACTTTCGGTGCAGGGGTGGTGCTCCGAGGTGCCGGATGTCCAGGCCCGTCAGACCTCGGGTCGCAGCATCGGCGGGTTGAGAAGGGTCGCTCCACCTGCCCTGAAGAGCTGGGCGGGGCGCCCGCCCTGACGGGTCGTGGTACCACCGGCCGGAACCAGGAAGCCGGGCGTGCCGGTCACCTTGCGGTGGAAGTTGCGCGGGTCCAGGGCGACGCCCCAGACGGCCTCGTACACGCGACGCAGCTCTCCGACGGTGAACTCCGGCGGGCAGAATGCCGTGGCCAGGGAGGAGTACTCGATCTTGGAGCGGGCGCGCTCGACCCCGTCGGACAGGATCCGGGCGTGGTCGAAGGCGAGGGTCCCGCCGTCGTCGCCGCCTCCGGCCGCAGCGTCCTCGCCGAGCAGTTCCTCGACGGGAGCCCAGCGGGCGCTGTTCGCGTCGCCGCCCGCCCGCGGCGCGGGAAGGTCCGGAGCCAGCGCGAGGTGAGCGACGCTGACCACCCGCATGCGCGGGTCGCGGTCAGGCGCCCCGTAGGTCGCCAGCTGCTCCAGGTGCGCTCCGTTGCTCGGCACCGGCGTCGGGGCCGCCGGATCGTGCGCGCACAGACCCGTCTCCTCGACCAGTTCCCGCGCGGCCGCGGCACCGAGGTCCTCCTCCTCGCGGACGAAGCCGCCGGGGAGCGCCCAACGGCCCTGGTACGGCGCTTCTCCCCGCCGCACCACCAGGGTGCAGAGCGCGTGTCGCCGCACGGTCAGCACGACCAGATCCACGGTGACGGCGAAGGGCGGGAAGGCCGACGGGTCGTAGGGAGGCATGCCGCGATCATAGTCGTCTTCCTGACGATAAACACTCCTCGCGGAAGCGTCGAGCACGACTTCCTCCCCCTGCCGCGAAGCTTCCGTCGTGTCTGCGCCCGGCATCCCGTCACACCCCCAGCTGAAGGCCCTCTGCGGCCTCCTCGACCATACCGAGGCCGAGCCTGCCGACTCGCACCGCGAAGGGCTCTCCCCCGACGACGAGCCCCGAGAAACGGATCGCGCCGAGCGGGGCCGACGGCAGCGGGTGCACGGACACCGACCCGCCCGGCACGTCGGGCCGGATCCCGGCGAGGGCGAGCAGCGAGTGGACCGCTCCCGCGGCCGCGACGGCCGCCGGCCGGCACGCGGCCGGGTGGGGCACCGGGCGCCCGTCGGCCGTCCGCTGCTCCCCCGCGTACATCTCGGGGAGGCGATGGGCGAAGGACTCCGCCGCGTCGAGCAGACCGCGCAACAGGGAGGCCGCCTCCCTCTCGTGTCCGACGGCGGCGAGACCGGACACGGCGACCGCCGTCTCGTGCAGCCGGACCGCACCGGCCCGGTGGCCGAAGGGGTTGTACCCGGGCTCCTTGATGCCGAGGCTGCGCAGGCCCCATCCGGAGTCGAGGGCCGGGGCGCCGAGCAGCCTCGCCACCTGCTCGGTCTCCGTCTTGTCGAGCAGTCCCGGTGCGAACCGGCCGCCTCCCAGCAGCCCGGTGTCGAGCAGGTGCGCGGCCCAGCCGCCCAGCTCGGGCCGGCTGCGGCCGTCGGGTGTGCGGGCGACGGCCGGGCGGCCCCCCGCGCGGTCCTCGATCCAGAATTCCCGCCGGAACCGCTCGCGCAGGAGCCGGGCACCGTCGCGCAGCGCGTCCCCTCCGGGCCTTCCGCAGCCGTCGAGCAGGTCCGCGCCGAGCAGGGCGGCGCGATGCGCGTGCGCCTGGGTCTCGGCCCGCCAGGGGCCGGCGGGCCCCGGGTCCGGCACGAAGCCGGTCCCGGTGACGGCCCGGCGCAACCAGCCGAGGCAGCGCTCCGCCATCGGAAGCAGCTCCTCCAGGTCCGCCTGGGGCAGTCCCCAACGGCGGGCCTCCGCGAGCACGACCGGGAAGGCGAGGGTGGCCTCCACGCCGGTGCAGCGGGGCGGGAGATACGGACCCGCGTCCCTGAGCGGTCCCGGGATGCGACCGGACTCGGGCCCTCCGCCGGAGAGTTGCGTGCGGCCGAGGGCGCGCAGGGTGGTGGCGGCGAGCCTGGTGCCGAGGGGCAGCGCCATGCGGGCCGCCCAGAGCGCCTCGGCGGTGACCGGTCCGCAGCGCCAGGGGACACCGGCGGCGAGGTGGACATCCGCGGGGTGCGCCGGGTCCCGCTGGAGGAGGGCCCGGAGATCCTCGACGGAGCGGCGCAGCAGCTCCCCCGGGCGTGGGTCGTCGCCTTCGGCGCGGGCCTCGGACAGCAGGTGGCCGCCCGGCCGTCCGGCGCCCACGCCCGGCGAGCCCGGGAGGCGGACGGCGGATTCGCCCCGTACCCGCAGCTGGAGCGTGAACGCGGCTCCGGGCGCCAGCTCGGCCTCCCAGCGCAGGACGCCGGCCGCCGCCAGGGAGTCCATCGGCGGCGGGTCGGCCGTGACGGCGACGGATCGCCCGTCGCCGCCGGTCCAGCGGAGTCCGGTGCCGTGGACGCTGGCGGTGAGCTCGGGTCCCGGCCTGCCCGACGCCACCGCGCCCAGGTCCGCGAGATCCGTGCCCAGGGCGATTTCGACGGGGAGCCGGAGGGGCCGTGTGGCGGCGCTGCGCAGGGTGATCCGCTCGGTTCCGTCGGCGCTCCGCGTGCGTTCGACGGCGAGCCCGGGATCCGGCCCCATGTCCCCCGGAACGCGGAGCACGCCGAAGAAGACCGCCCGGTCCGCGGTCGCCATGCGGCCCTGGAGGGCGACGGGTTCACGTCCGGCGACCCGCAGGACGCATCGGGACAGGAGCCGTCTCCCGGCCGAGTAGACGCCCTCGGGCCCCTCTCCGGTGAGCTGGCCGTGCTCGCCGCAGACGGCGAGGGCCGGCAGGGCCACACAGAGGAGCGCGCCGTGGACCGAGGGGAGTTCCATGGGGCGGGCCGGGCGTGGCAGAGCGACGCCGGCGCCTGAGGTGTGCCCGGCGGCGCGCCCGGACGGATGCCCGGTCGGGTGTGCGGACGACTGGCCGGCCGGAGGGCCGCTGGGGCGGCCGGGGGGCGGGACGGGTCTGGAAGCCATGGCGGGTACGTGATGCTCTCTGTGCGAACCGGGCGGCCGGCGGGACATCGGCGGCACGGTTCGGACGACTCCGCCAGAGAGCTGAACGCGTCGGCGTGCGGCCGGGTCACGGTCGTCATCGCCCGCTCCTGGTGCCGCGCTGCCCGTCACGCCGGGGAGACCTGTTCACGGGCTTGCCGGTGGCGCGCCCGCCGGGGCGGACCCCGGCGGCCGGACCGCGCTCCCGCCCGCCGGGCCGTCCGGGCTTCCGGAGGGTCTGCCGGCTGCCTCGTGGGCGTGTGGCGCGGGCCGCGACCCGCCTGGACGCCGACGGCCCGGTCTGCTCGGCGGCGGTACGGGCGTCCCGCTCGTCCCTGAGGCAGGAGCGCAGGGACTCGGGGTCGAGTCCTTCGTTGCACGCCTGGTGCAGGAGTCGGGCGAAGACGTAGTCGGGGTCGGCGTCGAGCGCCAGCCCGAGGGCGACGCGGGCGGTCGGCTCGTCGCCGGTGGACCAGGCCGTCCATCCGGCGAGGGTGAGGGGTGCGGCCGCGTGCTCCTGGTACGGGGCGACGCAACGCCGGGCCAGTACGCGCCAGAGCCGCAGGGCCGCGGTGCCCTCCCAGCCCTCCATCCATTCGGCGGCCCGGTCCCGGGTGACCCGGTCCTGAAGGCCGAGGATGAGCGCGGCCGCCTCGCCGGTCCCGATCAGGGCGTCGTCCGCCGCGTCTCCCTCCGCCGTGGCGCCGGCGGGCCGCGCCGACCGCGCCGGGCCGGACGGCCCCGCCGGGGTCTTGGGGTCGGCGAACCGTCGCATGGTCTCGCGGGCGAGCCGCAGCGTCGCCTCCCGCACCTCGTGCCGCCCCGTCCCCTCGGCACCTTCGAGGATCCTCGGGACGATCTCGGCCGCGGCCGCGTCGAGGGCGGCACGCTGCTCTTCCTCCCCGGGCCTGCCGGACGGCTTGAGGCGCGCCTCCATCTCCCGCAGGGACCCGCGCACCTGCACTCCGGCGTACGCGGCGGTCGCGGCCATGACCGACGTGCCGCTGAGGGCGAGCGGAGTGCCGTCCGGCGGGCAGCAGCGGGCGTCGGGGCAGCAGTAGGAGAAGTAGAGGCCGTCGGAGATGCACAGGGCCTCGTAGACGGGGATGTCGAGGGAGCCGCAGGCGGTGCGCAGCCGCTGCGCGAACGGGCGCAGCCGTTCCATGACCCGGCGGGCCGTCTCACCCGGCGCGGGGTCCTGGCAGAGGAAGACCACGATGCCGTCCGGTCGGGTGCCCTGGCGGCTGCCTCCCTCGACGAGGCATTCGGCGAGGTGGTCCGCAGTCGACGCCCATTCGCGGGGCGAGCCCGGGATGCCGAGCCTGACCCGGCCGCCGAAGCGGCCGTGCTCGCCGTGCAGGGCGACGAGGACGACGGAGTCGGTGGGGTGGAAGCCCAGCATGAACGGCAGGGCGTCGGCCAGTTCCGCCGGGCCGCGCAGGGTGATCTGCTGGGTACGGGAGAGTCCGCTGGTTTCGTGGTGATTCGCGTTCATGGTCAGGACGGTCTCGTGATCTCCCGAATTCCGAAACCCCTGTGGATAACTCCCGAAACGGGCATCCGCCGGCCGGCCGGGTCGTCCACAGGTTCGGCGGCTCGTTCGCGCGATGTCCGAGGCATCGGGTTGCATGGGGGCATGACCCACGCAGACCCGCTGGAAGACCGCACCGCGCTCCGGACCGCCGCCGACACCGTGCTCGCCCGTCTCGTCTCGGACCCGACAGGCAAAGCCAGACTGCGCGAGGACCAGTGGCGGGCCATCGAGGCGCTGGTCGCCGACCGGCGCCGGGCCCTGGTGGTGCAGCGGACCGGCTGGGGCAAGTCCGCCGTCTACTTCGTGGCGACCTCGCTGCTGCGTGAGCGCGGCAGCGGCCCGACCGTGATCGTCTCGCCGCTGCTGGCGCTGATGCGCAACCAGGTGGAGGCGGCCGCCCGGGCGGGCATCCGCGCCCGGACGATCAACTCGTCGAACACGGAGGAATGGGAGACCGTCCAGCAGGAGGTGGCCGCCGGCGAGGTGGACGTGCTCCTGGTGAGCCCCGAGCGGCTCAACAACCCGGACTTCCGCGACCAGGTGCTCCCCCGCCTCGCGGCGGCCACCGGTCTGCTCGTGGTCGACGAGGCGCACTGCATCTCGGACTGGGGGCACGACTTCCGGCCCGATTACCGCAGGCTGCGCACCATGCTGGCCGATCTGCCGGCCGGCGTCCCGGTGCTCGCCACGACGGCGACGGCGAACGCACGGGTGACCGCGGACGTGGCCGAGCAGCTCGGTACGGGCGCGGGCACGGACGCCCTGGTGCTGCGCGGGCCGCTGGACCGGGAGAGCCTGAGCCTGGGCGTCGTCCGGCTGCCCGACGCCGCCCACCGGCTGGCCTGGCTGGCCGACCACCTGGGCGAACTCCCCGGTTCCGGGATCATCTACACCCTGACGGTCGCCGCCGCCGACGAGGTCACGGCCTATCTGCGCCAGTGCGGGCACGTCGTCTCGTCGTACACGGGCCGGACGGAGAACGCCGACCGGCAGCAGGCGGAGGACGACCTGCAGGCCAACCGGGTCAAGGCCCTGGTGGCGACCTCGGCCCTGGGCATGGGGTTCGACAAGCCGGACCTGGGCTTCGTGGTGCACCTCGGGTCGCCGTCCTCCCCGATCGCGTACTACCAGCAGGTCGGCCGGGCCGGGCGAGGGGTGGAGCACGCGGAGGTGCTGCTCCTGCCCGGGCAGGAGGACGAGGCGATCTGGCGCTACTTCGCCTCGGTGGCGTTCCCGCCCGAGGAGCAGGTGCGGCGCACGATCGACGTGCTCGCACAGGCCGGGCGCCCGCTGTCCCTGCCCGCCCTGGAGCCGCTGGTCGAGCTGCGCAGGACCCGGCTGGAGACGATGCTCAAGGTCCTCGACGTGGACGGAGCGGTCCGGAGGGTGAAGGGCGGCTGGGAGAGCACGGGCCGCCCCTGGGCGTACGACACGGAGCGGTACGCGTGGGTGGCGCGGCAGCGGGAGGCCGAGCAGCAGGCGATGCGCGACTACGCGGCGTCGACGGGATGCCGGATGGAGTTCCTGCGCCGCCAGTTGGACGACGAGGAAGCCGCTCCGTGCGGTCGCTGCGACAACTGCGCGGGCAACCGCTTCGACCCGAAGGTCTCCGACGCGGCGCTGGACGCGGCCAAGGGCGAGCTGGGGCGGCCCGGCGTGGAGGTCGAGCCCCGCAAGATGTGGCCGACGGGACTCCCCGCGGTCGGCGTGGATCTGAAGGGCCGTATTCCGGCGGCCGAGCAGGCGTTCGCCGGCCGGGCCCTCGGGCGGCTCTCGGACATCGGCTGGGGGAACCGGCTGCGCCCGCTGCTCGCGGACGGCACGCACGACGGGCCCGTGCCGGACGACGTCGTGCAGGCCGTGGTCCACGTGCTCGCCGACTGGGCGAAGGGACCCGGCGGTTGGGCATCCGGGGCGCCGGACGCCCCGGCCAGACCCGCCGGCGTGGTCACCGTCGCCTCCCACCGCAAGCCGAGGCTGGTGGGCTCCCTGGGCGAGCGGATCGCCGAGATCGGCAGAATGCCCTTCCTGGGCGTCGTGGAGTACGCCCCGGAGGCGGAGGACCTCCGGCTCTCGCGTACCAACAGCGCGCAGCGAGTGGTCGGACTGCAGCGGACACTGACGGTCTCCCCCGAACTCGCGGAGCGCTTGGCCGGCGCCGGGGGGCCGATCCTGCTCGTGGACGACCTGTCGGACACCGGCTGGACGTTGGCGGTGGCGGCCCGGCTGCTGCGGCGGGCAGGAGCGGAAGGGGTGTTCCCGCTGGTGCTCGCCGTCCAAGGGTGAAACAGGAGGGGAAACGGGGAGTGAACAATGGGCAACTGGGCAGGGATATGAGAGGCATACCGACTCATTCCCGTCAGCGGCCTCAATTGCTCGTTGCCGCTCGCGCACGGGCCCGCAAGAATTGGGAAACCGCCCCACTCGGCCCGTCAGCGGTCCGGAAGGACTGTGCCGTGGTGCGCCCTCACCCGACCTTGCCCGCCTCGCGGGCGCGTATCCGAAGGGAGGCCCGTGACCCTCGGATTCGCTCCGCCCACAGCCACCTCGCTCAGATCGCCGTCCGAGTCCGCCAGCCGCCTCGCTCGGATGCTCGAACCCTCCGAGTGGGCCGCGGCCGGAATCCCGTTGCTGGGCAATCCGCGTGAGGTCGTCAGCGGCCTGCACTCGCGTCACACGCCCACGCCCACGACGGCGGTCCTGGCGGTCCTGGACCACGAGGAACGCCTCGCCGCCAGTGCCTCCTTCGTCCGCCGTTCCGTCCCCGCGGACGGCTGGGAGTTCCGCAACGCGCTCCTGGCGCACCTGCGTCGTGTCATCCCGCACGACCTCCGGAGGCGCACCCCGGTCAGGACCGCCGTCCTGCTGTACTGCCGCGAGGGTGACGAGCGCTGGACGGAGGAGGACGGGGCCTGGATGTGGGGGCTCCGCGACGCCTGCACGCTGCACGGGCTCCGCTGCGGCGCGTACATCACGCTGACCCGCGGCGGCTGGCAGGTGGTCGGCGAGGGCCGCGGAGGCCGCCATCCGAGCTCCGACTCGTCGCCCCTGCCGCTCGGTGACGAGCCTGCCGAACGCGGCGGGCTCGCACCCAGAACGGCCGGTGGTGCGATCGAGCCACTGCGCCGGGTCGCCGCGCGCTGACCACACGCCCCACACGCACGACACGCGCCACCTGCACCACACGCCGCTCCGCGTAGGACACGCCACGGGACGGCACGGGACGGCACGACACCGACACCGACACCGACACCGACACCGACACCGACAACCTTCGCCGGGCCGAAGCCGGTGCGGAACCGAGCCGAAGCCGGTCCGCCCCGGCCCGATTCAGCCCGGTCCGATCTGATCCAGCCTGATCCGACCCGACCCGACCCGGCCCGGCGAAGAGACGGTCGTTCAGACGCCGGCGCCGAGAAGCGACGTGACGCGCTGGGAGTCACCGCAGACGACGAGCAGCGCGCCCGCGCGGGCCATCGCCGACGGCAGCGCGCGGGCAATCGTCTCGTCGTCGCCGCCGTTGAGGGCGACGATCACCACGGGTCGGGCCTTGGCCCGGTCCACGGCGGAGGCGTCCGCGAAGAACACGTCGTCGCCGGTGTCCTGCTGGGCCCAGTAGGCGGCCTCGCCGAAGGACAGCTCGTGCGCCGCCCAGGGGTGCTGGTCGCCGGTGGTCAGCACCAGGACGTCGCCGGGTGCCCGTCCGCTCTCCAGGAGCAGGTCGAGCGCCTCCTCAGCGGCGTCGAGCGCGCCGTCCAGGGGGGCCGGGATCAGCTGGAGCTGTGGCGTGGATCGCTGGTCGGAACGATTCTCCGACCGGTTGGCCTGAGTCGGTCCGGGGCGCGGCGCCGGCGCGGCGGGCCCGGTCGGACCGGGGCCGGGGCGTCCGGGACGCGGAGTGGCCGCGGAACGCGGACCGGGTACGGGACGGGGGGTCGACGCGGTGGCGCGGGGACCCTGGGCACTCTCGTGAATCTGAGGCTCCTCAGGAGGGAGGGTGGATGGAGGTCGAACACCGCTGCGCGGAGCACCGGCGGGTGGGCACGCATGTGCACCCCGGGCGCGTGAGGGGCCACCCTGCGGCGGGTCCCCGCGACCGGAAGATCAGAAGTCGAAGCCGAGTTGGCCCCCGCTTTCCAGCGCGGCCGCCTCGGCGGAGAGGCGGACCTTTTTGAGGTGGCGCCACCGGGGCAACGCGTCCAGGTACGACCAGGAGAGCCGGTGGTACGGGGTGGGTCCCAGCTCTTCGAGCGCCGCTTTGTGGACCGGGGAAGGGTAGCCCGCGTTGGCACCGAAGCCGTAGGCCGCGTAGGGCTCGGCGTCGGCCTCCAGCTCCGCCATGAGGGCGTCACGGCGGACCTTCGCGATGACGGAGGCGGCGGCGACGGCGATGCAGGACTGGTCGCCCTTGATCACCGTGCGGACCTGCCAGGGGCTGCCGAGGTAGTCGTGCTTGCCGTCGAGGATGACCGCGTCGGGGCGTACGGGAAGGCCTTCGAGCGCCCGGATCGCCGCGAGGCGCAGGGCCGCGGTCATTCCGAGTGCGTCGATCTCCTCCGGGGAGGCGTCGCCGAGCGCGTACGCCGTGACCCACTGCTCCAGCTCGGCGGCGAGCACGGTGCGGCGCTTGGGGGTGAGCAGTTTGGAGTCGGTGAGGCCTTCGGGGGGCCGGCGCAGACCGGTGACGGCCGCGCACACCGTGACGGGGCCGGCCCACGCCCCGCGCCCGACTTCGTCGACTCCGGCGACGACCTTGGCGCCGCTGGTGGCGCGGAGCGATCGCTCGACAGTGTGAGTGGGAGGTTCGTACGGCATGGCGCAAGCCAGGTTACGCCGCCGGGTGCCGCGCGCGATACCCGGATTCCCCCAGGAGCCCGCGGAGGCCTTCCCGCCCGGCCGCGAGGGCGGTCGGGAAGGCCTCCGCGGGCCGGCCTCAGCCTCGTCGCGCGCGCACCAGCGGCATCATGACGCGGTCGATCACGGCGGCGATCTCGTCGTTCGACCATTCGCTTCCGCACACCTTGGAGCGGTACATCATCATGGCGGGGATCACGTCCAGAACGAGGTCGTCCATCGCGTCGGCGCGCACCTCGCCTCGCGTGATTCCGCGCTGAAGGACCTCCTTGAAGAGGCGGGTGGACGGCTCGACCACCCCGGTGACGATGAGCCCATGGAACCGTTCGGCGGAGTCCGCGTCGCATTCGTGAAGCACCGCCCGCAGGGCGAAGCCGGGCTTGGAGTACATGACGTCCCGGACCCGGAGGCAGAGCTCGTACAGGTCCTCGCGCACGCTGCCGTGCTCGGGGGCCTCGTCGAGCGTCGGCAGTCCGGCCTGGAGGGCGTCGGCGACGAGGTCCTCCTTCGACGGCCAGCGCCGGTACACCGCGGCCTTGCCCGTCTGCGCGCCGACCGCGACGCCCTCCATCGTCAGACCGCTCCAGCCGACGCTTCCGAGCTGGTCGAGCGTGGCCTCCAGAATGGCCCGTTCGAGTACGGGACCGCGGCGTCGCGGCGACACCCCTTCCGGCCGGGCGGCGGCCGCGGAGCGCGAAGTAACCATCAGGATCTCTCCGTTGTGGCGATGCGGGTCGTCGGCAGTGCCCAGTGAACGGTTGCGTTCACTGAGGGGGACTCACTACCGTGGTGAACAGTGAACGGGTGCGTTCACTAATTCTTCCGTGGGGGATCCATAGTGACAACTTCTTCGCTGGACACCCAGACCAAGGACGGACCCGCTCGCGCCGCGGGCCGGCCGGGCATCGCCCTCGCCGTCATCGCCGCCTGTCAGTTGATGGTCGTCCTCGACGCCACCATCGTGAACATCGCCCTGCCGCACATCCAGGACGCGCTCTCCTTCTCGACGACCGACCTGTCGTGGGTGCTCAGCGCCTACACGCTCACCTTCGGCGGCCTCCTGCTGCTCGGCGGCCGGGCCGGCGACATCCTGGGGCGCCGCCGGGTGTTCCTGGCCGGCATCCTGCTCTTCACCTTCGCCTCGCTGCTCGGCGGCTTCGCCCAGGAGCCCTGGCAGCTGCTCGTCGCGCGGGCCCTGCAGGGGGTGGGCGGCGCCATCGCCTCGCCGACCTCGCTCGCGCTGATCACCACGACGTTCCCCGAAGGGCCGGAACGCAACCGGGCGTTCGGCGTCTTCGCCGCGGTCTCGGCGGGCGGCGGCGCCATCGGCCTGCTCGCCGGCGGCATGCTGACCGAGTGGCTCGACTGGCGCTGGGTCCTCTTCGTCAACGTGCCGATCGGTCTGCTGATCGCCTTCCTCACCCCGCGCTACATCGCCGAGTCCGAGCGCCACCCGGGCCGCTTCGACATCGTGGGCGCCGCCACCTCGACGCTCGGCATGGCGGCGCTGGTGTACGGGTTCATCCGGGCCTCCGAGGAGGGCTGGAGGGACGCGCTGACGATCGGCTCCTTCGTGACGGCAGTGGTCCTCCTGGTGGCCTTCGTCCTCGTGGAACAGCGCGCCAAGGAACCGATCACCCCGCTCCGGATGTTCGCGGACCGCAACCGCTCGGGCACGTACGTCATCATGCTCAGCCTGGCGGCCGCCATGTTCGGCATGTTCTTCTTCATCGTGCTGTGGGTCCAGGACGTCCTGGGCTACAGCCCGATCCAATCCGGCCTCGCGTTCCTTCCCGTGACCGTCGCGATCGCCGTCGGGGCGGGTCTCGCCCAGCGGTTCCTGCCGACCCTCGGCCCCAAGCCGTTCATGGTGGCGGGTTCGGCGATCACCGCCGCCGGCCTCTTCTGGCAGATGTTCATCACGTCGGACAGCAGCTACGCCGACGGCGTCCTGGGCCCGATGCTCCTCTTCGGCTTCGGCATGGGCCTCAACTTCGTGACGCTCACCCTCACGGCCGTCTCCGGGGTCGCCCAGCACGAGGCGGGCGCCGCGTCGGGGCTGCTCAACGCCACCCAGCAGGTCGGCGGTTCGCTCGGCCTGTCCATCCTGGTCACGGTCTTCGGCACGGCGAGCCGCGAGGAGGGCGCCCGGCAGGGCCAGGCCTTCTTCGCGGCCGCGACCCCGGAGCAGAAGGCCGAGTTCGCCAAGACCAGACAGCTCCCTGCTCCCTGGGCACACGAGGTGCTGACCTCTGGCATCGCCTCGGCCTTCATGGCCGCCGCGGTGATGGCGCTGATCGCGCTGGTCACGGCCGTGCTGATGATCCGGGTCCGCAAGAGCGACCTGGAGGCGCTGAGCGGCCGCGCGGAGGCGGCGGGCCCGGTGGCCTGAGCCCGGGGCACGCGAGAGGCCCCATCGTGGAACGGCGAGGTCCCTCGCACCCCGGACGGGGCGCGAGGGACCTTCCTGCGTCATGCCGCGCCCGGCGGGCCCGTACGGCCGCGGAGGGCAGGTCCCTGGCTCAGGCGGTCGCCGTGTCCGTGACCCAGTCGGGCAGCGCCTCGGTCTGCCGCATCCAGTCGGCCGGCGGCGCTCCCGCCGCCGTGCCGGCCACCACGCCCCCGGCGATGGCGCAGGTCGTGTCGACGTCGCCGCCGACCTGCGCGGTCGTCCAGAACACCCGCTCGAAATCGCCGAGGCTCCGGGCCGCCGACCAGAGGGCGAACGGCACCGTGTCGTGGGCGCTCGTCCGCCGGCCACTGCCGAGCACGGCGGCGACCGTGCCGGCGTCGCCGTAGTCGAGCATGTCGCGGGCCCTGCGCAGGCCCGCCCCCACCGCGCTGCGCGGCACCAGGGCGATGACCCCGTCGAGGAGCGCCTCGGGTGTGGGCGGTCCGGCGGGGTCGGCCGCCAGGGCGGCCGCCGCGGCCACGGCCATGGCGCCGACCACGGCCTCCCGGTGCTGATGCGTCGTGTACGCGGAGATCTCGGCCTGGTGCGTCGCCTGCTCCGGGTCGTCCGCGTACCAGGCTCCGAGCGGGGCGATCCGCATGGCGGCACCGTTCCCCCAGGAGCCCTGGCCGTTGAAGAGCGCGGCGGCCAGCTCCCGCCAGTCGCCCCCCTCCCGGATGAGCCGGAGCATCCGGTTGACCGCCGGGCCGTAGCCGCGGTCGAAGTCGTGGTGTCGGGCGAAGGACAGGGCGAGTGCGTCCTGGTCGATCCGGTCGTGCCGCACGAGCACGGCCAGGACGGAGCAGGCCATCTCGGTGTCGTCGGTCCACTGCCAAGGGCCGGCGGGCAGCTCACGCCGCTTCAGCAGGGGGTAGTGGGCGGGTACGAAGAACTGGGAGCCCAGGGCGTCTCCCACGGACAGCCCGCGCAGGCTGGCCAGGGCGCGGTCGAAGCGCCGGTCGAGTGAGGAGTCAGCGGTCATCGCCTGGCCACTCTATCCGGTGTAACCGTACGGCTCCGGGGTACGCCAGCGTTCGAACGGCCTGTCCAAGCGGTACCGCCCGTCCTTGCCGAGCAGCAGGACGCGGGTCTCGGCGTTGTCGGGGTTCGACAGCGACTCGAATTCGGCGACCGTCCAGTGGAACCAGCGCATGCAGAAGAGCCGCATGGTCAGTCCATGGGTGACGATCAGGACGTTCGGCGGGTGGTCGGGCGCTTCGAAGCTGCGGTAGAGGCTCTCCAGGAACGCGCCGACCCGGTCGTAGACGTCCGCCCCCGACTCGCCCTGGGCGAAGCGGTAGAAGAAGTGTCCGTACGCGTCCCGGTACGCCTTCTGCAGGCGCACGTCCTCCCGCTCCTGCCAGTTGCCCCAGTCCTGTTCCCGCAGCCGGGGTTCCTCCCGCACCCGGACCTGCCCGGGAGGCAGCCGGAAGGCGCGGAGGGTCTCATGGGTGCGGCGGTACGGCGAGACGTAGACACTGACCGGTTCGTCGCCGAAGGTCTCCCGGAGCCGTATCCCCGTCGCCTCCGCCTGCCGGCGGCCGGTCTCGGTGAGCCTCAGGGCGTGGTCGGGCTCGCGTTCGTACACCGTGTCATCGACATTGCCCTCGGACTCTCCGTGCCGTACGAGAACGATGCGCCGCGGTCGTGCCATACCCCCGACCCTAGATCGCGGCTTCCCGACCGGCTCGACCGGGCCCGCATCCGGCCTCCGTACGGTGTACGAGTCCGCCCGCGCGGGCCCCGGTCACGGCGTGGCGACGCGCGCACCGCCCGTTCACACCGTCCACGCCGATTCGAGCTGCACGACGTCACCGGAGAGCGCCGCCACGTCGGCCGCCGTGCGGGCGCGCAGACCGAGCCGCTCGATGCGCTCCACCCGGTACTTGCCGTGCTCGGCGGCGGAATGCCATATCGAGAGCACCAGGAACTCGCTGCCGGGCGCCTCTCCGAAGAGGCCCCGCAGCATGCCGGGGGACCCGGCCATCGCCGGGTTCCACACCTTCTCCTGCATGAGCGCGAAGTGCTCGGCGCGGTCCTCGTGGACACGGCAGTGCGCCACCCGGGCCACGTCGGCGTCCGCGAACCGCGGCTCGAACCCCGTCTTCACGTCGAAGCGGTGGTCGAACAGCTTGACCTGGACGTCCTTGAAGGTGCCCACCTGCGAGGCAGCCAGACGATCGTGCGACCGCGCCATGAAGGAGTCATAGAACGCCCGGCTCTCCCAGAACGCGAAGATGTGGGCGACGTCCGGTCGAGCCCGGCTCCACCCGCCGCCCTGTCCCCGGAATCCCGGCTCACCGAGCAGCCCCGCCCATTTCCGCTGTCCCCGCTCGAACCCTCGACGGTCCGTCACGGTGCAGCGAATCCACTTGACCAGCACCGCGCCATCGTACGGGGCGGGGCTGCGCCCCGGCAGACCCTCTCAGACCCCCGTCGGGTGCAGACGCTCCAGTCCCGCGCGCTCCTCGTCGTCCAGTTCGATCCCGAAATCGTTCTCCAGCAGGGCGGCCAGTTCGGCGGCGGCGACCACTCGTTCCTCGGCGGTGCCGTCCGCCCGGACGGTCGACAGCGTGTCGCGCACCAGCGCCCTGCGCACGTCGGCGCCGGGTTGCTGGGCCACGACCTGGCCGAGGAAGCGCGACTGGGGGTGGCTGGAGCTGTAGTGGTTCATGACGGTGAAGTCACCCGGACAGAGGGACTGCGGAGCGAAGGCGTACAGGTCCGTCCAGCCCTGCCCCCGCAGGGAGCGCAGTACGTGGACGCCCTCGTCCTCGACGCCGATCCCGAAGGTCCAGCCGCCCTGCTCGACGCGCGCCCCGTCCCGCAGGGGCACCGGTTCCAGCGGCCCCTGCCAGCCGAACCCCACGTCGGCGAGCCACGGCCCGCCGTCCACGGTGACGACGAGGAGGGCGTGGGTGACGGGCGGCAGGGCCGCGCCGCGCGAGCGGTTGCGGGCGCCGCGGCCGGCCACCGGGAACCCGATGCGTTCGAGCACCGCGGCGAACAGGGAGTTCTGCTCGTAGCAGTAGCCTCCTCGGCGCCGCTCGACGAGCTTGCCCTGGAGGGCCTTCAGGTCGAGCGGAACCGCCCTCCCGAGGGCGACGTCCAGGTTTTCGAACGGGATCGCCCGGACGTGTGCCCGGTGAAGTGCCGTCAGGGTCCGCAGATCGACGGCGAGTTCGCCGTCCCGGGCGACGTCGTATCCGATTCGAGCCAGATATGCGTCGAGATCCAGCTCGTCACCGCTCCACAAACCGCTCTCCCCCTCAAGCGCCGGGTCCACTGTCGTAGCCCCATGACACCATGAGCAATCAGCACACGACCATGGGCTTTTCGGTGACTGGACGGTACGCGGCGAGGTGTGCGCGGGGGCGCACAGGAAGAGGGGAAGCACGATGAGCGGACTCAACAAAGGGGTGTGCCGGGTCGAGGTGACGCTGAGGTGGGACCCCGCGCCGGCCGGCGCGCCGGCGCATGACCTGGACATCGTCGCGGGCGTCTTCTCTGCGGCGGATCCGCACGGGGTACCGGTCTACCTGGTGCACTTCGGCAGCCGCTCCCCCGACGGCACGATCACGCTCCACCGCGACAGCCGTACGGGACAGGGCTTCGGCTACGACGAGGCCATGACCCTGGAGCTGGACCGGCTGGCCCCGGAGTACGCGCGCGTGGTGGTGGGCGTGGCGATACAGCAGAACGGCGGACGGCTGGCGTTCGGTGGGATAGCCAACACGGGCATACGGGTCCGCGAGGGGTACGACGACCTCCTGACGCACGACTTCGCGGACGTGCCGGACGCATTGTCGGCGACGGTCGTGGAGTTCACCCGCGCCGGGGCCGGCTGGTCGTACCGTCCGGTCAGCCACGGCTTCGACGCCGACCCGCAGACCTTCGGCACGCTGCTGGGCACCGCACGGGCCTGACCCTTCTCCCCGCGGGCACGGAAGGAGGCGTAGACCGACGGTTGACGCCTCCGCCGGCCCCGCCCGGCGTCACGATCCGACCCCGCCCCACGCGTCGGCCTCATGAACCCACGAAGATCCGCCCCCGCCCCCATTCGTGCGTACGGACGTCGACGCGTCCTCGCCGGCCCTGAAAGGCGCTTCCGGGTACGACGAAGGGGACCGGCACTCGGCCGATCCCCTTCGTGGACCGCTGGTCAGCGAACCCTACGCGCTACGCCGGACGCACGCGTCCGGCGCTGCCGCCCGGCGTCAGCTGCAGCCACTGGTGGAGCCGCAGCCCTCGCAGATGTAGCAGGAGCCGGCGCGCTGCATCTTGGTGCCGCAGGAGAAGCAGAGCGGGGCGTCGGCGCTGATGCCGAGCTGCATCTCGACGAGCTCCGCGGAGGTGTGGGCCTGCTTGGGGGCCGGTACCTCGGTCAGGGGGGCCGGGACCGTGACGGCCTTCAGCTCCTGGGCGCGGGGGGCGGACTGGGCGAGCGCCTCGACGTCGACCTCCTCCTCGGCCTGCTCGTACGAGCCGGTGTCGAGGTGGCGCTGACGCTCCTCGGCCGAGTGGATGCCGAGGGCGGAGCGGGTCTCGAAGGGCAGGAAGTCGAGCGCCAGGCGGCGGAAGATGTAGTCGACGATCGACTGCGCCATCCGCACGTCCGGGTCGTCCGTCATGCCGGCCGGCTCGAAGCGCATGTTGGTGAACTTCGAGACGTACGTCTCCAGCGGGACGCCGTACTGCAGACCGACGGAGACGGCGATGGAGAAGGCGTCCATCATGCCGGCGAGGGTCGAACCCTGCTTGGACATCTTCAGGAAGACCTCGCCGAGACCGTCGTCCGGGTAGGAGTTGGCGGTCATGTAGCCCTCGGCGCCGCCGACGGTGAAGGAGGTGGTGATCCCCGGGCGGCCCTTGGGCAGGCGCTTGCGGACCGGACGGTACTCGACGACCTTCTCGACGGCCGCGCGGATCGTCGCCTCGGACTTCGCGGTGACCTCGGCCTTCTCGTTCTCCTTCTTCTTGGCGGAGAGCGGCTGGCCGACCTTGCAGTTGTCGCGGTAGATGGCGAGCGCCTTGACGCCCATCTTCCACGCCTCGAAGTAGACCTCCTCGACGTCCTCGACCGTGGCCGTCTCCGGCAGGTTCACGGTCTTGGAGAGGGCGCCGGAGATCCAGGGCTGGATGGCGGCCATCATGCGGACGTGGCCCATCGCGGAGATGGAGCGCTCGCCCATGGCGCAGTCGAAGACCTCGTAGTGCTCGGTCTTGAGGCCGGGGGCGTCGATCACGTTGCCGTGCTCGGCGATGTGGGCGACGATCGCCTCGATCTGCTCCTCCTGGTAACCCAGGCGGCGCAGGGCCTGCGGGACGGTGCCGTTGACGATCTGCATCGAGCCGCCGCCGACGAGCTTCTTGAACTTGACCAGGGCGAGGTCGGGCTCGAGGCCGGTGGTGTCGCAGGACATCGCGAGGCCGATGGTGCCGGTGGGGGCGATGACCGAGGCCTGGGCGTTGCGGAAGCCGTTCTTGGCGCCGAGGCGGATCACGTCCTGCCAGGCCTCCGTGGCGGCGGCCCAGATCGGCGAGTCCAGGTCGTCCATGCGGACGGCCTTGGTGTTCTCGTCGGCGTGCTGCTGCATGACGCGCTGGTGCGGCGCGGCGTTGCGGGCGTAGCCGTCGTAGGCGCCGACGACCGCGGCGAGCTCGGCGGAGCGCTTGTACGAGGTGCCGGTCATCAGGGAGGTGATGGCACCGGCGAGGGCGCGGCCGCCGTCGGAGTCGTACGCGTGGCCGGTCGCCATCAGCAGGGCGCCGAGGTTGGCGTAGCCGATGCCGAGCTGGCGGTAGGCGCGGGTGTTCTCGCCGATCTTCTGGGTGGGGAAGTCGGCGAAGCAGATGGAGACGTCCATCGCGGTGATGACGAGCTCGACGACCTTGGCGAAGCGCTCGACGTCGAAGGACTGGTTGCCCTTGCCGTCGTCCTTGAGGAACTTCATGAGGTTCAGCGAGGCGAGGTTGCAGGACGTGTTGTCCAGGTGCATGTACTCGCTGCACGGGTTCGAGCCGTTGATGCGGCCGGACTCGGGGCAGGTGTGCCAGTGGTTGATCGTGTCGTCGTACTGGATGCCCGGGTCGGCACAGGCCCACGCGGCCTCGGCCATCTTGCGGAAGAGCGACTTGGCGTCGACCTCCTCGATGACCTCGCCGGTCATGCGCGAGGTGAGGCCGAACTTCCCGCCCGACTCGACGGCCTTCATGAACCTGTCGTTCACGCGGACGGAGTTGTTGGCGTTCTGGTACTGGACGGACGTGATGTCGTCGCCGCCCAGGTCCATGTCGAAGCCCGCGTCGCGCAGCGCGCGGATCTTCTCCTCCTCCTTGACCTTGGTCTGGATGAAGTCCTCGATGTCGGGGTGGTCGACGTCGAGGATGACCATCTTGGCCGCGCGGCGGGTGGCGCCGCCCGACTTGATCGTTCCCGCGGAGGCGTCGGCGCCGCGCATGAAGGAGACCGGGCCGGAGGCGTTGCCGCCGGAGGAGAGCAGCTCCTTGGAGGAGCGGATGCGGGAGAGGTTCAGGCCGGCTCCGGAGCCGCCCTTGAAGATCATGCCCTCTTCCTTGTACCAGTCGAGGATGGACTCCATGGAGTCGTCGACCGACAGGATGAAGCAGGCGGAGACCTGCTGGGGCTGCGGGGTGCCGACGTTGAACCAGACCGGCGAGTTGAAGCTGAAGATCTGGTGCAGGAGGGCGTAGGCCAGCTCGTGCTCGAAGATCTCGGCGTCGGCGGGCGAGGCGAAGTAGCCGTACTCCTCGCCGGCCTTCGTGTACGTCTTCACGATGCGGTCGATGAGCTGCTTGAGACCGGTCTCGCGCTGCGGGGAACCGACGGCCCCGCGGAAGTACTTGCTGGTGACGATGTTGACCGCGTTCACCGACCAGAAGTCGGGGAACTCGACGCCACGCTGCTCGAAGTTGATCGAGCCGTCGCGCCAGTTGGTCATGACGACGTCTCGGCGCTCCCAGGCCACCTCGTCGTACGGATGCACGCCGGGGGTGGTGTGGATGCGCTCGATACGCAGGCCCTTGCTCGCCGACTTGGTTCCCTTGGTGCGGGAACCACGTGCCGGGCCGCTCGCCGTCTCTGTCATGCCGCCTCCCATATACGGGCAAAACACACTTTGGCACCCAGATAGTCCCAGGGCACCGTCTTCTGTACGTCGTTACGTCGTTCTGTACTGCTGCCACGAGGACCGCGCGGGTCGCTCGGGGCACGTCTGCCGGGCCGCACCGCGGCCGGTCGCCGGGCCGTGTCGGCCCGGACCGCCGATCAGTCGGCGGCGGTGGCGGGAACGGGGACCTCGGGGGTCACACCGGTCCCGCTGTTCTCAGCGGGAGGCCGCACGCGGAGCTCCGCGATGGCGGCCTCGAAGTCTTCGAGGCTGTTGAAGGCCTTGTACACGGACGCGAAGCGCAGGTACGCGACGAGGTCGAGCTCCTGCAAGGGGCCGAGAATGGCCAGACCCACGTCGTGGGTGGTCAGTTCGGCGCTCCCGGTGGCGCGCACCGCCTCCTCGACCCGCTGACCGAGCTTGGCGAGGGCGTCCTCGGTGACCGGTCGCCCCTGGCACGCCTTGCGGACGCCGGAGATGACCTTGGTGCGGCTGAAGGGCTCGGTGACGCCGGAGCGCTTCACCACCATGAGCGAGCACGTCTCCACCGTCGTGAAACGACGGGAGCAGTCGGGGCACTGGCGACGGCGACGGATCGACGTCCCGTCGTCGGTGGTGCGACTGTCGACGACACGGCTGTCGGGGTGCCTGCAGAAGGGGCAATGCAAGGTTCCGACCCTTCCTCACGGCACGACTGGTGGGCTCGCCGACCCGTCAAGGCCCTGCGAAGCGACCACCAGCATAGGCGATGCGTGCCCCCTCGGCGGACCGAGGACCACAACCCCTGGGTGGCCGGTGACATACAACCACTAGATCTGGGGTTGGGGGCGATTCCACGCCCTGCGCGTGTCGCGACGCCCCCGCTGCCGGGTTTCCGGCCCCCCGGATGCGACACTGAGAGGCGCGACGAACGCCCGCGAAGCGGCTGCGGGGCTGCCCGTCGCCTCATCGCGACGGCGGCGTGAAAGTGCTCATACACCCCCATGCACAGAGGCGTAAGGCAATCTGCGATTTTTCACTCGAACGTGTGTTTGGCGCAACCTTTCGAAAGCTACTACCGTTGTGCCAGCGAGGGAGACCATTCGAGAGGGGCCGACGACGTGACCACCACCGCAGACAGTGCCACCATCACCGCCCAGGACCGCTCCCAGGGCCGACTCGAGCCGGTGCACGCCATGAATGACACAAGCATGAACGGCGAGGATCCCGGGCGACCCGCCCGCGCCCTCCCCGGCCGACCTCCAGGCATCAGGGCCGACAGCTCCGGCCTCACCGACCGGCAGCGCCGGGTCATCGAGGTCATCCGTGACTCCGTCCAGCGGCGCGGCTACCCGCCGTCGATGCGTGAGATCGGGCAGGCGGTGGGCCTCTCCAGCACGTCCTCGGTGGCCCATCAGCTCATGGCGCTGGAGCGCAAGGGCTTCCTCCGGCGCGACCCGCACCGCCCGCGGGCGTACGAGGTGCGCGGATCGGACCAGCCGAACACCCAGCCGACGGACACCACGGGCAAGCCCGCCGCGTCGTACGTCCCGCTGGTCGGCCGGATCGCCGCCGGTGGCCCCATCCTGGCCGAGGAGTCCGTCGAGGACGTCTTCCCGCTCCCCCGGCAGCTGGTCGGCGACGGCGAGCTCTTCGTGCTGAAGGTCGTCGGCGACTCGATGATCGAGGCCGCGATCTGCGACGGCGACTGGGTCACCGTCCGCCGCCAGCCCGTCGCGGAGAACGGCGACATCGTCGCCGCCATGCTCGACGGCGAGGCCACCGTGAAGCGCTTCAAGCGCGAGGACGGCCACGTCTGGCTGCTCCCGCACAACGCGGCGTACCAGCCCATCCCCGGCGACGAGGCCACCATCCTCGGCAAGGTCGTGGCGGTGCTGCGGCGGGTGTGACGCTCCCCGCCGGCTCTGACCGGGCCCCGGGACCAACTGCGCCGGTCCCGGGGCCCTGCCGTGTCCGGAAGGACCCCGACCCCCGTGGGGGGGGGAGCCTCAGCCGCCCGCCGTCTTCGAGGCCGCGTCGATCGCAGCCAGGGACTTCCGCACCTGGTTGCGGTCCGTCGTGTACCAGAAGTCGGGCAGCGAGGCCTTCAGATAGCTGCCGTACCGGGCCGTGGCCAGGCGCGGGTCGAGGACCGCCACGACACCCCGGTCCCCCGTGGCGCGCACCAGCCGGCCCGCGCCCTGCGCCATCAGCAGGGCGGCATGCGTGGCCGCCACGGCCATGAAGCCGTTCCCCCCGGCCTCCTCGACCGCCTTCTGGCGGGCACTCATCAGCGGATCGTCCGGGCGCGGGAACGGGATCTTGTCCATGACGACCAGCTGACAGCTGGGCCCCGGGACGTCCACGCCCTGCCAGAGCGACAGCGTGCCGAAGAGACAGGTCTTCGGGTCGGCGGCGAAGTTCTTGATCAGCTCGCCCAGGGTGTCCTCGCCCTGGAGCAGGATCGGCAGCTCCGGGTTCCGGGTCCGCAGCTCCTCCGCGGCCTGCTGCGCCGCTCGCATGGACGAGAACAGGCCCAGGGTCCGGCCGCCGGCCGCCTGCATCAGTTCGGTGAGCTCGTCGAGCATGTCGCCGCGCTCCCCGTCCCGCGCGGGGCGGGAGAGGTGCTTGGCGACGTACAGGATGCCCTGCTTCGGGTAGTCGAACGGGGAGCCGACGTCGATGCCCTTCCAGACGGGCAGGTCGTCGCCCGTGGTGCCCTCGGGGGCGAGACCGAGCGAGGCGCCGACGCCGTTGAAGTCGCCGCCGAGCTTGAGCGTGGCCGAGGCCAGGACCACCGACCGCTCGGTGAAGAGCTTCTCCCTGAGCAGACCCGAGACGGTGAGCGGGGCGACCCGCAGCGACGCGCCGAAGCGGTCGTGACGCTCGTACCAGACGACGTCGTACTCCGAGCCCTGCGTGATCCGCTCCGCCACGCCGTGGACGGTCTCCACCGAGGCCATCGCCTGCTTGCGCACGGCGTCCTCGTCCTGCACGGACCGGTCCCGGGTCGAGCCGAGCGCCGTGATCACGGCACGGGCCGCGTCGCGCAACGCCATCAGGGCATACGCCAGGTCCTCCGGGATCTCCTCCAGGCGACCCGGCAGAGCCAGCTCCATGACCCGCTCGAAGCCCTCGGCCGCGGTCTGCAGCTGGTCCGCGACCTTCTCGTCGACGAGCTTCGCCGAACGGCGTACGGCCCGGTTGACCTGGCCCGGGGTGAGCTCGCCCGTGGCCACCCCGGTGACCCGGGAGACCAGCTCGTGGGCCTCGTCGACGATGAGCACCTCGTGCTGCGGGAGCACCGGGGCGCCCTCGATCGCGTCGATGGCGAGCAGGGCGTGGTTGGTGACGACGACATCGGCGAGCTTGGCGCGCTCACGGGCGGCCTCGGCGAAGCACTCCGCGCCGTACGCGCACTTGCTCGCGCCGAGGCACTCCCGGGAGGACACCGAGACCTGCGCCCACGCCTTGTCGGAGACACCGGGCGTCAGGTCGTCCCGGTCGCCGGTCTCCGTCTCGTCCGACCAGTCCCGCAGCCGCAGCAGGTCCTGGCCCAGCTTGCTGCTGGGCGCCGCCGCCTCGAAGGGGTCGAACAGGCCGTCCTCCTCGTCCTGCGGGACCCCTTCGTGGAGCCGGTGCAGACAGAGGTAGTTCGACCGGCCCTTGAGCATGGCGAACTGCGGGCGACGGCGCAGCTGCGGGTGCAGCGCGTCGACCGTACGCGGAAGGTCGCGCTCGACGAGCTGGCGCTGCAGCGCCAGGGTGGCCGTGGCCACCACCACGCGCTCCCCCTGGGCCAGCGCCGGCACGAGGTAGCCGAGCGACTTGCCGGTACCGGTACCGGCCTGGACGAGGAGGTGGGAGTTGTCGTCGATGGCCTCGGCGACGGCCGTGGCCATGGTGACCTGGCCGGGGCGCTCCGTGCCGCCGACGGCGGAGACGGCGGCGTGGAGGAGGTCGGGGAGGGATGGCTTCGTCATAGCCCTTCCAGCCTACGGGGCACCACTGACAGCTCGATCACGTCGCCCACGCGTGCGCGTCACGCGAGCGGGTTGGGGACGGTGCCGTGGACGGCGGCGTGGGGGCGCTCGGGCCGGTCGCGGTAGCCGTCCAGGTGCAGACGGTTGCGGTTGAGGCAGAGCCGCTCGATGCGCGGCGTGAGGAGGTCGAAGAGCTCGAACCGTTCCTTCAGCTCGGGGAAGCGCGCCTGGTGGCGGAGGATCTCCGCGCGGACGAGTGCCCAGAAGTCCGTCTCGGACACGCCGAGTTGTTCCTCGCACAGCGGCGCCAGGTAGCGGAAGACGCCGACGAAGAGCCCCGAATGGATGAACTGGACGAGGAAGTCCGGCTCCTCGGTGAGGAGGACGGCACGGACGTCGTCCGGCATCGTCCCGTGCTCGGGGAGGGACTGGGCGCTGATGTTCACGTCGTCGACGAAGTCCTTGATCGCCAGGCGTACGGGGACGTCGTCGCCGTCGTAGACGACGATCGCGTTCTCTCCGTGCGGGGAGAAGACCGTGCCGTAGCGGTACAGGAAGTGCAGCAGCGGCGGGAGGAGGGCGCCGAAGAGGTGCCGGAGCCAGACCGCGGGGTCGAGGCCGGAGCGGGCGACGAGTTCGGCGACGAACGCCCGCCCGTCCGGGTCCGTGTGGAGCAGGGAGGCGAGGGTGCGGGCCCGCTCCCCCGGGGGCAGCCGCAGCGGCTCGCGCCAGATCGCGCCGAGCAGTTCCTTGTACTGGTACGGGACTTCGGGCAGCCGGTCGTAGAGGGGGTGCTCGACGGTGACGGAGGCGACCTCGCCGAGGAGGATCACCCCGCACTCGTCCCGCAGGAACGGGTCCACCTCGCGCAGGCCCTGGACCCAGGCGGTCACGGCGGGCGCGGCGAGGGTGCGCTCCGTGGGCAGTCCGCGCCAGACGAGGGTGTTGAGCACGGACAGCGGGAGCTTGACCGTGTGCCGGTCGGGCCGGGAGGCGTTGAGGAAGGTCCGCACGGACTGCTGCGGCAGCCGGAGGTCCGTGTCGGCCGAGAGCGGTACGACGGTCCCGGCGGCGACGGCCGGGGCGTAGAGCGGGAGCAGGACCTCGTCCCACTGCCAGGGGTGGACGGGCAGCAGGAGGTAGCCGTCGGGCTCGTGCCCGCGGGCCGTGAGCTCGGCGCGGAAGGCGGCGTGGACCTCGGGGTCGAGCTCCTGGGCGTAGAGGCGGTCGGGGGTGTCGAGGCCGGGCACGCCGCGGTAGGCGGCGAGGCGGTTGCTGACGGCGATCCACGGCAGCCGGGCGGCGCGCCGGGCCTCGGGGGCCCACCGTGCGGCGTCGCCGGCGGAGAACCCGACGCGCCCCTTGTTGAGGACGATCCAGGGGTGGCCCGTCTGGTGGCCTTCGAGTTCGGCGTACGGGAGGTCGGCGAGCCGGGCGGCGGGGAGGGCTGTGTGGTCGAGGCGGGTGTCGGCGGCGAGGGTGGCGGAGAGCTCGCGGATGAGGTGGCCGAGGGTGGCGCCGTCGAGCCGCAGGAGCCGGCGGGCGCGGACGAGGAAGTCGAGGGGGTCGGTCATGGGCCGGCCGTCGTGGGTGATCGAGTCGGCGGCGACCCGCCAGCTGCCGTAGGCGCCCCTTCGGGCCCGGAAGGTGAGCGTGGTGCCGTCGTCGAGCACGAGGGCGTGGCCGTCGGGGGCGTCGTCCTCCTGGGGCACGGGTTCCAGGATCTCTTCGTAGGCGAATTCCGCCAGGGCCTTGGCGAGCAGTCGGGAGGAGGCCCGCGTCCAGGCGGCGGCGGTCAGCTCGGGGGGTGCGAGCAGCCTGGGGACGGGGTCCGCCGCGTCCGCGGGGGACGGGGCGGGCGGCGTGGGCCGCGCGGAGTCGTGGGGTGCAGGGGACGTCGACACGGGGACTCCTCGGGGTGGGAACCGCTGTGGGCCGAGCGGTGTATGAAAGACAGAGGGTTGTTCACAGAACGTGACGGAGCGCGCGGTCACGGATCATGAGCGCCGCTCGCTTGTCGGGGAGGTCGACTTCCGCCGCGTAGCGGAAGCCGCCACTGAGGAACGCGGAGACGGAGGGGGTGTTGCGGATGTCGGGTTCGGCGACGACACGGGCGCAGCGGGGACGGTGGTCGAGGACGAGATCGGCGACGGCGCGCAGGAGCGTCGTGCCGACGCCACGGCCGCGGTCGGTGACGCCTCCGATCAGCAGATGGACACCCGTGTCGTGGGGCCGCGCCGGGTAGTGCCGGGCGAGGGGGTCGAGATCGGCGCGGTAGAGCTCGAAGTAGCTCATGGGGGTGCCGTCGAGGACGCCGAGGCACGGGACGCTCCGGCCGTCCCCCTCCAGTTGGGCCCGGAGGTGTTCTGCCGTCACGGCCTCGGGGCCGGCCAGCTCCCAGAAGGCGGCGACGGCGGGGTCGTTCATCCACCGCGTCAGGAGGGGCAGGTCCCGTTCGAGTCGCACGGGGACGAGCTGGAAGGAGCCGACCGGTGTCGTGGTCGGGCCCCAGTCGGCGACGGAGTCCAGGAGGTCGCCGTCGAGAAGGGCGACGAGGTCGTCGACCCTCAGGTCGAGGGTGTCGTCCCCGGGCGGGTCGACCGGTGGGCGGGTGGGGGACACGGTGTCGCTCTCCTCTCGGCGGTGTGATCCGGGCGTGGGCGGCCCGGTGGGGCGTCGGGTGGTCGCCGGGTGGTGCGTGCGGGTGGTGCGTGTGTTCAGGGGGTGCGGAGGGGGTTGCTGACGGTGACGTAGACGGACTGGGTGTCGACCGGGCCGACGAGTTCGTCCAGGCCGTGCAGGCGGGTGAGGAGGTTGGCCTTGCTGCGCAGGGTGGCGGCTTCCAGGAGCCGGTGCGGCAGGGGTGAGCCCAGGCCGGTGGCGGAGGCGAGGAAGCTGCGGAAGGCGGCGAGGAGGACCCGCTCGTCGGCGAGGCGCTGGGAGCCGAAGGCGCCGATGAGACCGAGGACGTTGTTGATGCCGAGGTAGTAGGCGAAGCGTTCGTCGGTGACGGGGTCGGAGACAAAGGTGTCGCTGTGGGCGCCGATGCCGGGGAGGCGGCTTTCCAGCTCGCCCCGGCGGGACTCCCGGAAGTAGTAGCCCTGGTTGTCCCGGTAGCGGCCGCCGACCGGCCAGCCGTCCGGGTCGAGCAGGACCAGGGTGTTCTGCTGGTGGGCTTCCAGGGCGATGCCGGCGTGTCCGTCGAGCCAGAGGATGGGGCGGACGACCTGGTCGAGGTAACGGAGGAACCACTCGGCGGCGACGGCCGTGACGGGGCGTCCGGTGCGGGCGGAGAGCCGGACGACGAGGTCGGCGAGCCGGGAGCGCATGGCGGTGCTCCCGGACCAGGGGCGGGGGGTGGTGAGCGAGGCGATGCAGACGGCGTCGTCGCCGGGGCCGAAGGGGTTGTGGCGGACCATGACGTCGAGTCCGGGGACGGGGGTCCCGTCCGGGGCGTCCACGGCGAGCCAGGCGGGGTCGCGGACGATGTCGAAGCCCGGGTGGACCGCCTGCCACTCGTCGACGAGGCCGGTGCGGAGCAGCCGGTGGACCTCGACGCCGCGGTGGAGCTCCTTGCGGAGGTTCTCGCGGCGGGAGTTGGTGATCCGCAGTCCGAGGGAGAGCTTGAGCATGGCCCGGGCGCCGGGGCGGTGCACGGTACGGACGGAGGAGGTGGGGTGCCAGGGGCTGCCGTGGAGGCCGAGGTCGTGGAGGAGGCCGGCGTCGAGGAGGGCGCGGACGTCGGCGCGGTGCAGGAGTTCGCGGGCCTGCCAGGGGTGGAGGGGCAGGGGCGCGGTGCCGGCGGGGAAGTCGAGCCCTTCGGCGAGGGCGGCGGCGAGCTGCTCCGCGGTGACGGGACGGCCCTGTTCGGTCCAGGCGGAGTCGGAGGCCAGGAGGGAGGAGTCGACGGCCATCCAGTGGAGCGGGAAGGCGCCCTGCAGCTCGGGCGAGTAGAGCAGGCCCTCGGCCTCGGAGAGGCCTTCGCGGCTCTTGGGGGTGGGGTGCAGCGGGTGACCGAGCAGCAGGGACTGCTCGGCCGCGAGGAAGAGGTCGGCGTCCGGGTGCGGCTGCGGCCGGTGGCGGCGCGCGATGAGGAAGTCGGCGGTGCGGCGGGCGGAGTCGGCGACGCGGCCGACGAGTTCGGCGCCCTCGGGGCGGCCGGTCTCCCTGCTCAGGAGGGCGGCCACGGTGACGGCGTCGGCGGTCGGCGCGGTGGCCGGGAGGCCTTCGAGGGTGGGGGCGCCGAAGCGGTGCCAGCCGGTGGGCGACCAGTAGCGGACGGGGACGAGGAGGGCGGTGCCACTGGCGTCGAGGGGGATGCGCAGGGTCGTGGAGGCGGGTGCGGGGAGGTTCTTCTCCCGGACCCAGCAGCGGAGGAGGTTCTCGACGGCGGCCGTGTCGGCGGCCCGCCGCGGGTCGGGGTCGTCGAGCGGATCCGCCACGGCCGCCGGGCGGTGGGTCCTGGAGTCGTACGGCCCCGAGTGCTGGCGCGGGACCGTGGGCTCCTCGGCGGGGCCGACGTCCTCGGCGGGGGTGGTGGCGGCGGCAGGGGTGATGGCGGCGGCGGTGGTCGGGAAGGGAGCCGCGGTGGCGGCGGCCGCGGAGGCGGGGGCTGTGACGGCGGCGGCCGCGGAGGCGGGGGGCGCGGAGGCGGGGGGCGCGGAGGCGGGGGTGGGGGCTGCGGAGGTGAGTGCCTCGATGTCGAGGGGCGCCTCGGTCTCGGGAGCCGGGGAGGTGGGCGTGGCGTTCACGGGGGCTTCCTAAGGGTGGGGCCGGGGGCGGTCCGGGTCAGTGGGCCGGCCTGGGGGCGGTCCGGGGGGCCGGGGCCCGGCGGGAGGCGGGCGGGTG
Source organism: Streptomyces sp. NPDC043176 (assembly GCF_056436715.1). NCBI lineage: Bacteria > Bacillati > Actinomycetota > Actinomycetes > Kitasatosporales > Streptomycetaceae > Streptomyces > Streptomyces sp. NPDC043176. The sequence goes on along the minus strand of NZ_JBWKCA010000013.1, from coordinate 93,725 downwards.
GGGGGTGTGGGCCCGTTCGGCGGCGGCCAGGGCGTCGGCGAAGCGGTCGAGGACGGCGGTGGCCTGCTCGTCGGTGAGGGTGAGCGGGGGCAGCAGCCGGACCACCGCGGAGTGGCGGCCGCCGAGTTCGACGATGAGGCCGCGGGCGAGGCACTCCTGCTGGACGGCGCGGGCCAGGGCGGGTGCGGCGGGGGGGACGGAGTCGTCGGGCCCGGCCGCGTCGGGGTCGACGACCTCGACACCGATCATCAGTCCCCGGCCACGGACGTCGCCGACGCAGGGGTGGGCGGCGGCGAGGTCCTGGAGTCGGCCGAGGATGCGGGCGCCGAGGATGCCGGCCCGCTCGGCGAGCTGGTTCTCGCGGACGTACGCGAGGGTGGCGGTGCCGGCCGCCATGGCGAGCTGGTTGCCGCGGAAGGTGCCCGCGTGGGCGCCCGGTTCCCAGGTGTCGAGCTCGGACCTGTAGACGATGACGGCGAGCGGGAGGGAGCCGCCGATGGCCTTCGAGAGGACCATGACGTCGGGCACGACACCGCTGTGCTCGACGGCCCAGAAGGCGCCGGTGCGGCCGACGCCGGTCTGGACCTCGTCGACGACGAGGGGGATGGAGCGGTCGGCGGTGATCGCGCGCATCCGGCGCATCCAGTCGTCGGGGGCGGGGATCACGCCGCCTTCGCCCTGGACGGCCTCGACGATCATTCCGGCGGGGGCGGGGACACCGCTCTTGGGGTCGTCGAGGAGGTTCTCGGTCCAGGTCGCGGAGAGTTCCGCGCCGCGTTCGCCGCCGACGCCGAAGGGGCAGCGGTAGCGCTGCGGGTAGGGCAGCCGGGTCACCCGGACGTCGTCGGCGCCGCCGGACGCGGCGAGGGCGCCGGCGGTCATGCCGTGGTAGGCGCCGGTGAAGGCGAGGAGGCCGCGTCGGCCGGTGGCGGTGCGGACGAGTTTGAGGGCCGCCTCGACGGCGTCGGTGCCGGCCGGTCCGCAGAACTGGATGCGGGCGTCGGCGGCGAGTTCGCCCGGCAGGGTCGCGAACAGCTCCGAGGTGAAGGCGTCCTTCACCGGGGTGGCGAGGTCGAGGACGTGGAGCGGTGCGCCCGAGTCGAGGACCTTCTTGACGGCTTCGAGCACCACGGGGTGGTTGTGGCCGAGGGCGAGCGTCCCGGCGCCGGAGAGGCAGTCCAGGTAACGGCGGCCGTCGGCGCCTTCGATGGTCAGTCCCCTGGCCCGCACCGGGACGATCGGCAGCGAGCGGGCGTAGGTGCGCGCGGCTGACTCGCGCTGGGACTGACGGCCCAGGATGCCTTCGTACCCGCCCCCTTGGTCCGTCGGGGTGTGCGCCCGGGCGGCCGGTGGTACGGCCGGAGCTGATTCGGTCACGGCCACGGCTCGGTGTCCTCCCGCGGTAACAGTTGCGTTGCACATCGGAGCCGGGTCGGGCCGCCCGCAAGGGCCGTCCCGATCGCCACCGTTGTGTCCCCCGTACGTACCAACGACGGGAACTGCCGGGGATCACGGGCCGGGGGCAAGTTCTTGGCGTGTCCCGGATCACGGCACGGCAACGGCCGAACGCTGCACGGAACCGATCACGGGGCGCGTACCGTCCCCTCCGGCACCGGCATAGTGGGGGCCGTCGGTCGCGCCCGGGAGGGCACGGCCGCCCTTCACCACGCACATGTAGGACAAGTTGACGTAGTCCCAGGGGGATCACGAGATGCGATCGATTCGCCCGCTGCTGATGGCGGCTTCCGCCGTCGCGGCGCTGACGCTCACCGCCACGGCCTGCGGGCCGAGCGAGGAGAACGCGGGAGACAAGCCCAGCGCGCCCGCGAGCCTGAACCCGGCCGACAAGATCAAGATTCCGGAGGACCTGAAGGAGCGTCTGAAGGAGCACGGGATCGACCTCGACAAGTGGCGCGGCGGCGAGTGGAAGAACTGGGACCGCGACAAGTGGCTTCGTGAGGCCAAGGACTTCGTCAACCCGATCATCGAGGACCTCTGGGACCCGGACCGGATGCGGGAGGCCGAGCGCCCCGACAAGCCGGTCGAGGAGGAGGACATCTCGGGTGACAAGGGTGTCACCGACCCGACGCCGGACCCGGTCCGGGCGAAGGCGGTGGACGCCGAGTACCACGCCAACGCCCCCGAGTCGGGGAAGGTCTTCTTCGACGGTCCCGAGGGCTCGATGGTCTGCTCGGCCACGGTCGTGAAGGACCCGGCGCACCCGGGCAAGTCCAACATGGTGTGGACGGCCGGCCACTGCGTGCACAAGGGGAAGCAGGGCGGCTGGTACCGCAACATCGCCTTCGTCCCCTCGTACAACGACGCCGCGCTGCCGACGCCGGAGCTGGAGAAGGCGACGCGTGAGCAGATCGCCCCGTACGGCGTGTGGTGGGCGGACTGGGTCAAGACCTCCGACCAGTGGATCTCCCAGGGCGCGTCCACCGGCGGCGCGGGCGCTCCGTACGACTTCGCGGTCATCCAGGTGACCCCGGAGAAGGGCTCCTCGGGCAAGTCCCTGGAGGAGACGGTGGGTTCGGCCCTTCCGGTCGACTTCAACGCGCCGGCGGTGCCGAAGATCACCAGCCTGACGGCGACCGGTTACCCGGCGGCGCCGCCGTTCGACGGCCAGAAGATGTTCCAGTGCCAGGACAAGCCGGGCCGGCTGTCCCTGAAGGCCGAGCAGCCGACGATGTACCGGATCGGCTGCACGATGACCGGCGGTTCGTCCGGCGGCGGCTGGGTCGCCCAGGGCGCTGACGGCAAGCCGGCGCTGGTGTCGAACACCTCGATCGGCCCGTCGTCGGCCGGCTGGCTCGCGGGGCCGCGCCTCGGCGCCGAGGCCAAGGCCATCTTCGACGAGGTCAGCAAGAAGTACGCCGACCGCTAGGCGGCTCATGGAGGCGGGGCCCCTCGGGTCCCGCCTCCTGCTGTGTCCGGCCCGACCGGCATACTGTGCACCGCTCATGACACGTCCATGGCAACACTGACATGGCAAGACCAACGGGGAATCGATTCATGCGTCCTGTACGAGCCCTACCCGCCGCCCTCGGCCTGGCCGTCGCGCTCGCGCTGACCGCCACGGCCTGCGGCCCCACCGAGACTCCCGCGGCCGACAAGCCGGCGGTCGAGGCGAGCGGTCCGGCACCGGCCGGGGACGACGCCGGCGCCGGCCTGACCAAGGACCTCGCCGACAAGCTCAAGAAGCACGGCGTCGACCTGGACAAGTGGAAGGACGGCGAGTGGAAGAACTGGGACCAGGAGACCTGGCTCCGTGAGGCCGAGGACTTCGTCAACCCGGTGATCGAGGGCCTCTGGGACCCGGCGCGCATGCAGTCGGCGAAGAGCCCGGACCCGACGATCACCGCGCAGGCCGGCACCGGCGGCAGCGACCCGACCCCGCGGCCCGTCAGGGCGCAGCGCGAGAAGACGCCGTACCACCGCAACGCGGCGCCGGTCGGGAAGATCTTCTTCGACTCGCCGCAGGGCCACATGGTCTGCTCCGGCACCATCGTGAAGGACCCGCGCCGGCCCGGGAAGTCGAACCTGGTCTGGACGGCCGGCCACTGCGTCCACGCGGGCAAGAAGGGCGGCTGGTACCGCAACATCACCTTCGTCCCGGCCTTCAACGACCTGGGCAAGTCCCCCGCGGCGCTCGGCAACGCGCAGCCGCACGAGGTGTACCCCTACGGCCAGTACTGGGCCGACTGGGCCGTGACCTCGGGTGAGTGGCTCCAGCGCGGCGGCACGAACCAGGCCTGGCCGTACGACTACGCCGTGCTGCACGTGCAGCCGGAGCGGGGCCGCAAGTCCCTGGAGGAGACGGTCGGCGTCGCCCTGCCCGTCGACTTCTCGGCGCCCACGCCCGCGCAGTCCGGCACGGTCGGCGCCTGGGGATACCCGGCCGCTCCCCCGTACAACGGCATGATCATGCACAAGTGCCTGGACCGCGCGACGCGGTACCTCACCGCTCCGGCCACGCCGACGATGTACCGCATCGGCTGCTCGATGACCGGTGGCTCCTCGGGCGGCGGCTGGTTCCGCGTGCTGCCGAACGGCACGACGGCGCTCGTGTCGAACACCTCGATCGGCCCGGCCGGCGGCAACGGCTGGCTCGCGGGCCCGCTGCTCGGCAAGGGCGCCAAGGCCGCCCACGAGATGGTCAGCAAGAAGTTCGCCCGCTGACCCGAACCACGGCACCACGACGGAGGGCGCTGTCCTCCTCCCCTCGCGGGGAGGAGGACAGCGCCCTCCGCGTGTCGCGGCCGGTCAGTGCGCGGCGGGAACGAACGGCGCGAGCAGCGCCCCCAGCTCCTCGTGCACCCGGGCCTTGAGCAGCGTGCCCTCCGGGGTGTGCTCCTCGGACTCGACCTCGCCCTCGGCGTGCACCCGGGAGACGAGACCTCCGTGCGTGTACGGCACGAGGACCTCGAGCTCGACCTGCGGGCGCGGCAGCTCCGCGTCGATGAGCGCGAGCAGCTCCTCGATGCCCTGGCCCGAGCGGGCCGAGACGACCATGGAGTGCTTCTCGGTCCGCAGCAGCCGCTGGAGGACCAGCGGGTCGGCCGCGTCCGCCTTGTTGATGATGACGATCTCCGGCACGTTCACCGCGCCGACGTCCCGGAAGACCTCGCGCACGGCGGCCAGCTGCTCCTCGGGCGCCGGGTGCGAACCGTCCACCACGTGCAGGATGAGGTCGGACTCGGCGACCTCCTCCATGGTGGAGCGGAACGCCTCGACCAGGTGGTGCGGCAGGTGCCGGACGAAGCCGACCGTGTCGGCCAGGGTGTACACCCGGCCGGTGGGCGTCTCGGCCCGGCGCACGGTCGGGTCGAGGGTGGCGAACAGCGCGTTCTCCACCAGCACGCCCGCGCCGGTCAGCCGGTTGAGCAGGGAGGACTTGCCTGCGTTGGTGTATCCGGCGATGGCGACCGACGGCACCTTGTTCCGGCGCCGCTCCTGCCGCTTGATGTCGCGGCCGGTCTTCATCTCCGCGATCTCCCGGCGCATCTTCGCCATCTTCTCGCGGATGCGGCGCCGGTCGGTCTCGATCTTGGTCTCACCGGGACCACGGGTGGCCATGCCGCCACCGCCGCCGCCACCCATCTGCCGGGAGAGCGACTGGCCCCAGCCACGCAGGCGCGGCAGCATGTACTGCATCTGCGCGAGCGCGACCTGGGCCTTGCCCTCTCGGGACTTGGCGTGCTGGGCGAAGATGTCGAGGATGAGTGCGGTCCGGTCGACCACCTTCACCTTGACGACGTCTTCGAGGGCGATGAGCTGGCCGGGGCTGAGCTCGCCGTCGCAGACGACGGTGTCGGCACCGGTCTCGATCACGATGTCGCGCAGCTCGCGCGCCTTGCCCGAGCCGATGAAGGTGGCCGGGTCCGGCTTGTCGCGGCGCTGGATCACGCCGTCGAGCACGAGGGCGCCCGCCGTCTCGGCGAGGGCGGCGAGCTCCGCGAGGGAGTTCTCCGCGTCCTGCACCGTCCCCGAGGTCCACACACCGACCAGCACGACGCGCTCGAGGCGCAGCTGGCGGTACTCGACCTCGGTGACGTCCTCGAGCTCGGTGGAGAGGCCGGCGACACGGCGCAGGGCCGCGCGCTCGGAGCGGTCGAGCTGGTCGCCGTCCCGCGCTCCGTCGATCTCGTGGCTCCAGGCGACGTCCTCTTCCATCAGGGCATCGGCCCGAAGGCTCTCTGTACGGCTCGTCTCCGCGAAGCTCTGCTCGTCCTGGGAAGGGGAAGAAGAGGAGGTCATTGGATCCTTACGTCGAATGAGGCGATGGGTCTGTGTCCTCGGCAACGCGTGGGGGCTCCGGAAGATTCCCGGGGCCGGCCGCGTCGCCAACCTGAAGATGGTGGCACGGCCCGGCCGGGCCCGTCACCCGGGTTTCGCGGCGGTCCTGGCGGCGTCGGCCGGGCGGCTGCGCCAGTCCGGGTGCCCGGGCATCGCGGGGGTCTTCGCCGCGTACAGCCAGCCCTGGAAGAAGGCGGTGAGGTCCCGGCCCGCGATCTCGCCGGCCAGCGCGGTGAAGTCGGCGGTGCCGGCGGTGCCGTCCCGGTGGTCGGCGACCCAACGGCGCTCCAGGCGCCGGAAGGCGTCGGTGCCGATCTCCTGGCGGAGCGCGTACAGGACGAGGGCGCTGCCGTCGTAGACGACGGGGCGGAAGAGGCTGATCTTGTGGTCGGGCGAGGGGGGCTCGGGGGCGGCGGGCGGGCCGCCGTCGGCGCGCCAGCCGTCGGAGGCCGCGTAGGCCGCCTTCATGCGCCGCTCCAGGGACTTTCCGGCGGTCTCCTCGGCGTACAGCGCCTCGTACCAGCTGGCGTGTCCCTCGTTGAGCCACAGGTCGGACCAGGTCCGGGGGGAGACGCTGTCGCCGAACCACTGGTGGGCCAGCTCGTGGACCATGACCGAGTCGACGTACCACTCCGGGTAGCCCGGTTCGGTGAAGAGGCCGCGTTCGAAGAGCGAGAGGGTCTGGGTCTCCAGCTCGAAGCCGGTGTCGGCGTCGGCGACGAGGACCCCGTACGTCTCGAAGGGGTACGCGCCGACCTGCCGCTCCATCCACTCCAGGTGGCCCGGGGTCCTGCGCAGCCAGGGCTCCATCAGCTTCCGGTCGGCGGTGGGCACGACGTCCCGGACGGGCAGGCCGTGCGGCCCGTCGCGGTGCACGACGGTGGAGCGGCCGATGGAGATCTGGGCGAGCTCCGTGGCCATGGGGTGGCGGGTGCGGTACGTCCAGGTGGTGGTGGCGCCGTGGTCGGCGCGGCCCCCGGGGAGTCCGTTGGCGACGACGGTGAGGTCGCTGGGGGCGGTGACGCGGAAGGTGAAGTACGCCTTGTCGGCGGGGTGGTCGTTGGAGGGGAAGACCCGGTGGGCGGCGTCGGCCTGGTTGGCCATGGCGAGGCCGTCGCCGGTGCGGACCCAGCCGCCGGTGTCGGCGGGACCGCTGGGGTCGCTGGTGTGGGTGACGGTGATCTCGATCCGTTCGCCGGCGTCGATCGCGACGGCGGGGGTGACGACCAGGTCCTCGCCGCTGCTCGTGTGGGCCGCGGGGAGGCCGTCGACGGTGACGGCGGAGACCTCGCCGTGGGTGAAGTCGAGGTTGAGCCGTTCCAGGTCGTCGGTGGCGAGCGCGTCGATCGTGGTCACGGCGGCGAGCGGCTCGGTGTTCACCCCCGGGTAGGTGACGTCGAGGTGGTACGCGAGCACGTCGTAGCCGGGGTTCCCGAGGTGCGGGAAGAGCCGGTCGCCGATGCCGAGCGGCGGAGGGGCGGGCAGCGCGGCGGCGACGAGCCCGGCGGAGGCGGCGACCAGGACGGCGGAGCGGAGCCACCGCGCGCGGGGCAGGGGCGTTCGGACGAGCGGCATGGACCAGGGCCTTTCCGGAGGACTGGCCCTACGGCTACCAGGGGATCCCCCGCTCCCCCGGGCGGCGCGCTCGCCCGCCACCCGAAGGGGTCACGCCGCCGCGCGGGCCCGGCGGCGGGCGGACGGGACCGGGACGGGTCAGGCCCGGCGCGGGCGCGGGGGACGTGCTCGCGTCAGCCGTGCCACCGGACGGGACGCCTGGGCGTCAGGACCGGCGGCACGCGTGCGCGTCAGGCTTCGCGTGGCTCCGGAGCCCCCCGGCGGGCGCGGTTCACGTCGTACACCCCGGGTACGTCGCGCATGGCGCGCATGAGGGCGGGGAGTCCGGCCGCGTCGGGGAGGTGGAGCGTGTACGTGTGGCGGACGCGCTGCTCGCTGGGCGGCTCGACGGTCGCGGAGACGACGGCGGCGCCGGCGGTGGCGATGGCCTCGGTGAGGTCGGCGAGCAGTCCGGGCCGGCCGAACGACTCGGCGACGAGGGTGACCCTGCCCTGGGCGGTGTCGCCCCAGCGGACGGCGACGGGCTCGCGGCCCAGCCTGCGCATGGCGTCGACGGCCGTGCAGCGCGCGCGGTGGGCGGTGACGGATCCGCCGCGGACCCGGAAGCCGGTGATCTCGTCGGGCGGTACGGGAGTGCAGCAGCCGGCCGGGCGGACGGCCGCCGGCTCGCCCTCCAGGTCGGCGTGGAGCTCGGCGCCGGTGCGGCGGTCGGCGGTGACGCCGGCCTGTGGCCGGGGGCCGGTGTCGGCCGGGGGCGCGGCGGTCTCGGGGTGGGCCCGGAGCCAGCCGGTGATCGCGATCCGCGCGGCGGGCGTACGGGCGTGGTCGAGCCATTCGGGGGACGGTCCGGAGACGGCGTCCTGGGCGAGCAGGGGCTGGACGGTGTCCCCGTCGCCGAGCACGGTGCCGAGCGGGGCGAGCCGGCCGTTGACGCGGGCGCCCAGGCAGTTGTGCGCGGCCTCGCCGTGCTGCGCGTAGGCGGCGTCGACGCAGCTGGCCCCGGCGGGGAGCTTCAGGGTGCCGCCGTCGGCACGGAAGACGGTGATCTCGTCGTCCTCGGCGAGGTCCGCGCGCAGCGAGGACCAGAAGGTGTCCGGGTCGGGCGCGGCCTGCTGCCAGTCGAGGAGCCTGGAGAGCCAGCCGGGGCGGGTGGGGTCGACGCGTTCGCCGTCGTCGGCCCTGGACGCGGTGCCGTCCGGCCCGGTGGGGGCGTCCGCCGACGGGTCGCCGGACGCGCCGGTCCGAGGGGCGGTGGCGCCCTGCCGGCCGGCCGCGTCCGGCTGCTCGGTCGTGTCCTGGCCGACGTGCGGGTTGCCGAGGGCGACGACCCCGGCCTCCGCGACCTTGTGCATCCGGTGGGTCCGGATCAGGACCTCGGCCACGGCGCCGTCGGGAGCGGCGATCGCGGTGTGCAGCGACTGGTACAGGTTGAACTTCGGGGCCGCGATGAAGTCCTTGAACTCCGAGATCACCGGGGTGAAGCAGGTGTGGAGCTCGCCGAGGACCGCGTAGCAGTCGGCGTCCTCGGCGACGAGGACGAGCAGCCGCCCGAAGTCGCAGCCCCGCAGCTCACCGCGCTTGAGACGGATCCGGTGCACGGAGACGAAGTGGCGCGGCCGGACGAGGACTTCGGCCCCGACGCCCGCCTCGCGCAGAACGGCGGAGACCTGCTCGGCGACCGCGTCCAGGGCGTCACCGGCCCGCGGGCTGCCGGCGACGAGCGCGCGGGTGGTCTCGTACTCCTCCGGGTGGAGGATGGCGAAGACCAGGTCCTCCAGCTCCGTCTTGAGGGCCTGCACCCCGAGCCGTTCGGCCAGCGGGATGAGGACGTCCCGGGTGACCTTGGCGATCCTGGCCTGTTTCTCGGGGCGCATCACCCCGAGGGTCCGCATGTTGTGGAGCCGGTCCGCGAGCTTGATCGACATGACGCGGACGTCGTTGCCCGTGGCCACCAGCATCTTCCGGAAGGTCTCGGGTTCGGCGGCGGCGCCGTAGTCGATCTTCTCCACCTTGGTGACGCCGTCGACGAGGTACGCGACCTCGTCGCCGAACTCCCGGCGCACCTGGTCCAGCGTCACGTCGGTGTCCTCGACGGTGTCGTGGAGGAGGGAGGCGGTCAGGGTGGTGGTCTCCGCGCCGAGTTCGGCGAGGATCAGCGTCACCGCGAGCGGGTGGGTGATGTACGGCTCGCCGCTCTTGCGGAACTGGCCGCGGTGCGAGGACTCCGCGAGGACGTACGCCCGGCGCAGTACGGAGAGGTCGGCGTCGGAATGGTGGGCGCGGTGCGCCTCCGCCACATGGCTGATGGCGTCGGGCAGCCGGTCACGGGGCGCCGGTCCCGCGGTGGCGCCGAGCAGGGCGGCTCGGCCGATCCTGCGCAGGTCGATCCTGGCCCGTCCGCGTCTGCGGACGGTCGGGTCGGTGACGGCGGCGTCCGCCGCGCTCACGGGGTTGGTGGCCTCTGCGCTCATGGGGCACCTCCGGCGACGTGGACCGGCGGTGGGCGGGCCAGGCGTGCCCTGGGGGCCGGTGCTTGATGCTACCGACCCCACCACGCGGCGCAGTCACGCTCTCGCTCAGCGTGAATCGGATCACCCATTCGAGCGACACATCAGTCGTTGACAGTTTCGATTCCGGCGGGCGCGGCCCACCACGCCGGGTCGAGGGTGCCCTCGGCGACGATGACGGCGGGGCCGGTCATGTCGACGCTGCCGTCGGGGTGCTCGGTGATGACCAGGGTCCCGCCGAGGACGTCGACGGTGTACGTCACGGGGGTGCCGGTCTCCGCGGGGTCGGCGCCGTCCCGGCGCGCGGTGGCGACGGCGACGGCGCAGGCGCCGGTGCCGCAGGAGCGGGTCTCGGAGGCGCCGCGCTCGTGGACGCGCATGGCGACGTGGCGGGGGCCGCGGTCGACCACGAACTCGATGTTCACGCCGTCCGGGTAGACGGCGGCCGGCTCGTAGGGCGGCTCGTCGTACAGGTTCCCGGCGTGGTCGAGGTCCTCGACGAAGGCGACCGCGTGCGGGTTGCCCATGTTCACGTTCCGCGCGGGCCAGCTGCGGCCGTCCACGGTGACGGTGACCCCGTCGTCCGGCAGGGTCGCGCGACCCATGGAGACGGTGACGGAGCCGTCCTTGTCGAGGTGGACGCGCTTGGTCCCGCCGCGGGTGGCGACGGCCACCTCGCCAGCGGTGACGAGGCCGGCGTGCTCCAGGTAGCGGGCGAAGACCCGCACGCCGTTGCCGCACATCTCGGCGACCGAGCCGTCGGCGTTGCGGTAGTCCATGAACCACTCGGCCTCCTCGGCCAGGTGGCGCGCCTCGGGGTGGGCGGCGCTGCGCACGACGCGCAGCACTCCGTCCGCGCCGATGCCGGCCCGCCGGTCGCAGAGCCGCGCGACGGCGGCCGGCGGCAGGTCGACGGCGTTCTCCGCGTCGGGGACGATCACGAAGTCGTTCTCGGTGCCGTGGCCCTTGAGGAACCGGAGGGCGGGGAGCTGCGGGGTCTGCGTGCTGGTCACGCGATCAACTGTACGGGGCGGGGCCGACGGGCGGCCCGGGCGTCCACCGGACGGGCCCGCGGCCGGAGGGCCGGGGGTCCGCCGGGTGGTCGGGTGTCCACAGGGCGGGCCCGCGGCCGGAGGGCCGGGGGTCCGCCGGGCGTCAGCGGAGGCGGGCCACGCGCCAGACGGCGAGGGCGACGAGGGCCGCGATGGTCGTCACGTACAGGGCGAGGACGCGCCAGTCGGGGCGCTCGCCCGAGCCGCGCTGCGGGAGGCCCGGCCAGGTGTAGCCGACCTTGCGGGCGGCCATCATGCCCCAGCCCGCCGCGCAGGAGCTGATGAGCAGTCCGAGCATGGCGACGACGGCGCCGCCGTCGCCCGAGCCGAAGGCGAGCGGGAAGGCGAACATGAGCGAGCCGAGGGTGGCCAGGGCGACGATGGGGGCGAGCTGCCAGATCCGCAGCCGGCGCTGGGGGCGGAGCTCGACCTCGACCTCGACGGCGTCGACCTCGACGGAGCTGCCCACGGCGTCGTCGGGACCGTCGGGGGTCAGACCCGGCGCGCCGATCGCGGTGTCGTCCGTCGGGTGGCCCGGCGCGTCACCCGTGACGTCCGCCATCGGGGCGTCCAGGGCCGCGTCGTGCTGTTCTCTGTCGCGAGGGCCGGCCTCCATCGCCACGCGCCCTCCCCACTCGGACTCCACTTGGTCGATCGATGCTCGATGATGGCACGCTCCTGACCGCCGGAATGACGGGCAGGGCGTCCCGATGCCATCACGTGATCAGGCTGTAACCGCTCGTTCGACCAACGACAGCGCCTCCCGCGGGAGTTCCCCGCGGTGATCCGCGGCTCCGCTGAGCCAGTGGACCCGCGGGTCGCGGCGGAACCACGAGTCCTGCCGGCGGGCGAAGCGCTTCGTCGCGCGGACCGTCTCCGCCCGGGCCTCGTCCTCGGTGCACTCCCCCGCGAGCGCGGCGAGTACCTGCTGGTAGCCGAGGGCGCGGGCGGCGGTGCGGCCCTCGCGCAGGCCCCGCGCCTCCAGGGCGCGCACCTCGTCGACGAGGCCGGCCTCCCACATCCGGTCCACCCGTGTGGCGATCCGCTCGTCCAGTTCGGGGCGGGCCACGTCGACGCCGATCTGGACCGTGTCGTAGACGGAGTCGGGGCCCGGCAGGTTGGCCGTGAAGGGCTTGCCGGTGATCTCGATCACCTCGAGGGCCCGGACGATCCGGCGGCCGTTGCCGGGCAGGATCGCGCGCGCCGCGTCGGGGTCGGCGGCGGCGAGCCGGGCGTGCAGGACGCCGGACCCGTTCTCGTCGAGTTCGGCCTCCAGACGGGCGCGTACGGCGGGGTCCGTGCCGGGGAACTCCAGGGCGTCGACGGCCCCCCGCACGTACAGTCCGGAGCCGCCGACGAGGACCGGGGTGCGGCCGGCGGCGAGCAGCCCGTCGATCTCGGCGCGGGCGAGCCGCTGGTACTCGGCGACGCTGGCGGCCTCGGTGACGTCCCAGATGTCGAGGAGGTGGTGCGGGACGCCGCCGCGCTCCTCGAGCGTCAGTTTGGCGGTCCCGATGTCCATCCCCCGGTACAGCTGCATCGAGTCGGCGTTGACGACCTCGCCGCCGAGCTGCTGGGCCAGGAATACACCCAGATCGGACTTTCCGGCCGCTGTCGGACCGACGACGGCGATGACCCGCGGGGCGGGAGCTGCGCTTCTCACCGCCACAGTCTCGCAAACCTCACGCCCCGTCCCCGAACGAGCTACGTGACGGGCTCCGTCCGGGCCGCGTTGCCTGTTGCGAGGTTCCGGCCGTCGACCATCACGGAGCCGCGCCCACCCGAGTACGCTATGGAGTGAATATGAGCCTTTTGGCAAGGTTTCGCCGGAAGAAGCAGGATGCGGTCGAGGCGCCGTCGGAGGAGGGCGTGACCGTCGCTCCGGCGGCGGGCGAGACCGCGGAAACGGACTCCGCGGCCGGGGCGTCCGAGGCCGCCGAGGCCCTGACGGCGCCGGCGGAAGGCGAGGCCGCGAGCACCGACGGGGTCGACGCGGACGGGCCGGAGACCGCGGAAGCCGTCGCCGCCGAGGTCGTGGAGATCCCGAAGCAGCAGTCCGTGGAGGCCGCCGCGGACAACGAGACGGGCGAAGGCGCCCGTCGGTAGGCCCCCGGGGTCCTGGGGGCCGGACACGGAACACGGACCCCTCGGGGGTCCGCGGAGGGAAGGTGCCCCATGGGTCTCCTGGATTCGCTGAAGGCCAAGCTCAGCCCGGCCAAGGACAAGGTCGCGGACCTCGCGCACCAGCACGGGGACAAGATCGACCACGGTCTGGACAAGGCGGCGCGGCTGGTCGACGAGAAGACCAAGGGCAAGTACAGCGACAAGATCCAGTCCGGTACGGGCAAGGCCAAGGAGGCCCTGGACCGGATCGGCCACAAGGACGACGGCACCCACGGTGGCGGCCCCCATGGTGACGGCACGCCCGGCACGACCCCGCCCAGTGGCGGCACGCCCGGCACGACCCCGCCCGCGCCCGGGGGCGGGACCGCCCCGCCGCCGGCCGCCTGACGGCCGGCTCACTCACCCCGGACCCGACACGTCCCTTCGCATCGCACGGCGGACGGCCGCGGAGCAGCTCGCTCCGCGGCCGTCCGCCGTCATGTGGTCGCCGTGCGCGTCAGGACCAGGCCGCGACGAAGTACCCCACGCCGTACGGGGCGTCCTCGAAGAGCAGCCGGCCGTCCAGCCCCGCGCCCTCGGCCGCCCCCGCGAGGACCTGCCAGGGGGCGCGGCCCGCCACCTTCAGCTCGTACGCGAGCTCCGTGTCCAGGGCGAGCAGGGCGGCCACGTCGGCCGCGCCCAGGGCGCGGGCCGCCGCCGCGTCGAAGCCCTCCGCCCGCTCGTCCAGATACCCCGGGGCCTTGACCGTACGGCAGGCGCTGCCGTCGCCCATCACCAGCAGGACGACCCGCTCCGCCGAGTCGGCGAGCCCCCTGCCGAGACCCGCGCACACGTCCGGCGTCGCCGCCTCGTCCACCCCGAGCCCCTCGATCGGCGCGTCGGCCCAGCCGGCCCGGTCGAGCAGCCAGGCGGCCACCGAGAGGGAGGCGGGCAGGGGGCGGGGGTCGCCGACGGGCCCGCCCCGCTCGGTGGGCCCACCCTCACCGAGCCGTACGTCGAGATCCACGCCGAATCCCGCGAAGGAGCCGACCGAACCGGCCGGGTAGACGCCGTGGCCGCCCTCGGGCGCCGGCCCGACCACGTACAGCCGGTCGGGGCGGGCCGCGGCCAGCAGGCCTACGGCGTCCGCGCAGGCCGCTCGCGCGGCGGCCAGCTCCCCGGCGGCGCCGGTCGCGACGTCGGGGACGAGGAGTGGGGGGCTGGGGCAGACGGCTGCGGCGACAAGCATGATCGGCAGCCTACTGGGATGGCGGTGCTGTGGGGCTCCGCCAGGCCCGTTGCGCCCGGGTTCCGCCGTGGCCGGCGCTCCCCCGCGCCCCTCCGGGGGTCAGTGGGCGCCGCAGGCGGGGGTCTCGGAGGCGGGGAGGGGGGCGGGGGGGCCGATCTGGGGGAGGCCGAGGAGGACGCCGGGGGACTTGGGGGCGGAGGTGCGCTTCTCCCACGCGTCGCCCGCGCGGGTGCGGCGGACGGAGGTGACGCGGCCCTCGGCGAGGAGGTGGTGGGGGGCGGCGTAGGTGATCTCGACGGTGACGACGTCGCCGGGGCGGACGTCCTCGTCGGGCTTGGTGAAGTGGACGAGGCGGTTGTCGGGGGCGCGGCCGGAGAGGCGGTCGGTGGCGCCGTCCTTGCGGCCCTCGCCCTCGGCGACCATCACGTCGAGGGTGCGGCCGACCTGCTTCTTGTTCTCCTCCCAGGAGATCTCCTCCTGGAGCGCGACGAGACGCATGTAGCGCTCCTGCACGACCTCCTTGGGGATCTGGTCGCCCATCTCGGCGGCCGGGGTGCCGGGACGCTTGGAGTACTGGAAGGTGAACGCGTTCGCGAAGCGGGCCTCGCGGACGGTGTGCATCGTCTGCTCGAAGTCCTCCTCGGTCTCGCCGGGGAAGCCGACGATGATGTCGGTGGAGATGGCGGCGTGCGGGATGGCGGCGCGGACCTTCTCGATGATCCCGAGGAAACGCTCCTGCCGGTACGAGCGGCGCATCGCCCGCAGGATGGTGTCCGAGCCGGACTGGAGCGGCATGTGCAGCTGCGGCATGACGTTCGGGGTCTCGGCCATGGCGGCGATGACGTCGTCGGTGAAGTCGCGCGGGTGCGGCGAGGTGAAGCGGACGCGCTCCAGGCCCTCGATCGTGCCGCAGGCCCGCAGCAGCTTGGAGAAGGCCTCGCGGTCGCCCAGGTCGGAGCCGTACGCGTTGACGTTCTGGCCGAGCAGGGTGATCTCGGAGACGCCCTCGGCGACCAGGGCCTCGATCTCGGCGAGGATGTCGCCGGGGCGGCGGTCCTCCTCCTTGCCGCGCAGGGCCGGGACGATGCAGAACGTACAGGTGTTGTTGCAGCCGACGGAGATCGAGACCCAGGCGGCGTACGCGGACTCGCGGCGGGTGGGCAGCGTGGAGGGGAAGGCCTCCAGGGACTCGGCGATCTCGATCTGCGCCTCCTCCTGGACGCGGGCGCGCTCCAGGAGGACCGGCAGCTTGCCGATGTTGTGCGTGCCGAAGACCACGTCGACCCAGGGGGCCCTCTTGACGATGGTGTCGCGGTCCTTCTGGGCCAGGCAGCCGCCGACGGCGATCTGCATGCCGGGCCGCGTGGTCTTCATGGGGGCGAGCCGGCCGAGGTTGCCGTACAGCTTGTTGTCGGCGTTCTCGCGGACCGCGCAGGTGTTGAAGACGACGACGTCGGCGTCGCCGTCGGCACCCTTCGGGGCCCGGACGTAACCCGCCTCTTCCAGCAGACCGGAGAGCCGCTCGGAGTCGTGGACGTTCATCTGGCACCCGTAGGTGCGAATCTCGTAGGTCTTGGATCCTTCAACGCTCACTGCGGGACTCCGGTCGCTGCTGCTGGTCATTCCCCCAAGAGTAGGCGGTCCGGAGGGGCGTTTCGCCGGGCCTTCCGGCGGGCTCCGGGGCGGGTGGGGGGTCCCCGCGGTTTTCCGCAGGGAGGTGGAGGGGAAGCCGCGTACCGGCGCTGAGCTGGGATTTCTAGGTTGGGAGGGCCGGGGCGAAGGGTCCCGGGAAGTCGCTCTCGCCGATCTGGAGACCGCATCGTGACGATCACGGGCATGACGAGTACGGGCATGACGAGTACGGACATCGCGAGTACGGGGACGGCGGTCGCGGACGTCACGGGTACGGGCATCGCCGGTACGGGCATGCCTCTCGGCGACGTGACGAGCTCGGGCCCGTACGAGCTCGCCCTCGCGCAGGAGCCCGCCGGCGGTGTCGCGGGGTGGGCGGCGGGGCTCGTCGACACGATGGGCGGGCCGGGTGCCGGGCTCGCCATCGCGCTGGAGAACCTGTTTCCGCCGCTGCCCAGCGAGGTGATCCTGCCGCTGACGGGCTTCGCGGCGGGACGGGGCGTGATCAGCCTCGCGGCGGCGCTGTTCTGGACGACGCTCGGTTCGGTGGCGGGCGCCGCGGCGCTGTACTGGATCGGCGCGCTGTTCGGGCGGCGGCGGATGCACGCGCTGTGGGCGCGGCTGCCGCTGGTGAAGGTCTCCGATCTGGAGCGCACCGAGCGGTGGTTCGCCCGGCACGGCACGAAGGCGGTGTTCCTGGGGCGGATGGTGCCGATCTTCCGCAGTCTGATCTCGGTGCCGGCCGGCGTCGAGCGGATGCCGATGCCCGTCTTCCTCATGCTCACGACGCTCGGCAGCCTGGTCTGGAACAGCGTGCTCGTGCTCGCCGGCTACTGGCTCGGAGACGGGTGGGACGTGGTCGAGGGGTACGTGGGCGTGCTGTCGAAGGCCGTTCTGGTGCTGGTCGTGGTGGCGCTGTGCGCGTTCCTGGCGGTACGCCTCCGGGGGCGGGGGCGCGCGCAGCACCGCCGTACGCCGTGAGGGCAGCCGCGGAGCCCGTACCGCGCGGAACGGCGCAGGCGTTAGGGTCGGGAACCGTGCGGGACGGCGAACGGGCGGGCGGGGGTGCCTCCTTGAGGGCGACGAGGGCCGTCGGTGTCGCCCTGGGGTGTCTGAGCGCCCTGCTCGGCGTCCTGTACTTCCTGGTCGTCGGAACCGCCCTCGGCGCCTTCCTGCTGTGGCCCCGGACCCGACCGCACGCGCTGGAGGTCCTGGTGGCCGGGGCCCGGCGGCTGACGGCGCTGGAGCGGAGTCGGCGCCGCGTCTTCTTCGGCGACCGTTTCCCCGACGCGTACGAGACGTCCGGGCGGCGGGTGCTGCGCTACCTGGCCGTCCGCGGCTGGACGGGCCTGGTCTGCGGGATCGTCCTCGGGCTGCTGGGCTTCGGCGTCGTCCTGGCCGGGCTGCTGGCCCGGGGGGTGGTGCGGGGGACGCTGGGCTGGGAGGAGCTGCTCACCCAGCTGCTGCTGGGCGGCGTCCTGCTCTTCCTCGACGTGCAGGGCCTGTACGCGCTGGCCGCCCTCGACGCCCGGCTCGCCCGGGAGTGCTTCGGGCCCTCCGAAGGGGAGCTGCTGCGGCGGCGGATCGACGAGCTCGCGGTCAGCCGGGCCGCGGTGGTCCAGGCCGTGGACGCCGAGCGCAGGCGGATCGAGCGCGACCTCCACGACGGCGTCCAGCAGCGGCTGGTGGCCCTGGCGATGCTGCTCGGCCGGGCCCGCCGGAGCCGGGACCGGGACCCCGGGCGGGCGGACGTGCTGCTCGAGCAGGCGCACCGGGAGGCCCGGGAGGTCCTCACCGAGCTCAGGGAGGTCGCCTGGCGGGCGTACCCGTCGGCGCTCGACGCGCTGGGGCTCGAGGAGGCCCTGGACGGGGTGGCGCAGCGCTGCGCCGTCCCCCTGCGGGTCCGCTTCGAGGTGGGGGACGCTCCCCTGCCCCGGCCGGTGGAGACGGCCGCCTACTTCGTGGTGTCCGAGGCCGTCACCAACGCCGCCAAGCACTCCTCGGCCTCGGCCGTCGCCGTACGGGTGTCCCGTGAGGGGCCGCTCCTCACCGTGCGGGTCGAGGACGACGGCACGGGCGGCGCGGACCCGGGCGGCGGCGGGCTCACCGGCCTGCGGAGCCGGGTCGCCGCGCTCGACGGCGTCCTGCGGATCGACAGCCCCCTCGGGGGACCCACCACTCTTGTCGCGGAGCTGCCGTGCGCGTGATCATCGCCGAGGACTCGACCCTGCTGCGGGAGGGCCTGGTCCGGCTGCTCGTCGAGGAGGGCCACGAGGTCCTCGCGGCGCTCGGTGACGCCGGGTCCCTGGTCGCGGAGGTCGAGGCGCGGCGGCCGGACGTCGTCGTGGCCGACATCCGGATGCCGCCGACCCACACCGACGAGGGGCTGCGGGCGGCCGTGGAGATCCGCGAGCGGCTGCCCGGGACCGGGGTGCTGGTGCTCTCTCAGTACGTCGAACCGAGCTACGCGGCCCGCCTCCTGGCCACCGGCGCGGACCGGGTCGGCTATCTGCTCAAGGACCGGGTGGCCCAGGTGGAGGAGTTCCTCGACGCGCTCGACCGGGTCCACGCGGGCGGCACGGCGCTCGACCCGGAGGTCGTACGGCGGCTGGTCGTCCGCGGCGACCGTGCCGATCCGCTGGCCCGGCTCACCCCGCGCGAGCGGGAGGTCCTGGAGGTGCTGGCCCAGGGGTACACGAACGCGGCCATCGGGCGGCGGCTGCACCTCTCGCTGAGCGCGGTGGAGAAGTACCTCAACTCCGTCTTCGACAAGCTGGAACTGCGCCGGACCGACGGCCACAGCCGCCGGATCCTGGCCGTGCTGCGCTACCTGGAGTCGTGAGCGCCCGGCGGCTCCCCGACACGGCCACCGGGCGCCCGTCGCCGCCACCCGGCCTGCCGCCGCCGCCCTCCACCCGACCGGTCACCGCCGCCGCCTTCCACCCGACCGGTCACCGCCGGCGCCCGGCCGCTCGTCTCCGCCGCCCGGCACCCGGCGCCCGGCGCCCGGCGCCGCTGTCCGCCCGGCCGTCCCCGTCGTCAGCCGCCCGCGGCCGAGGCCGGGGCGCCGTTCACTTCCGCCACTCGGCGAGGACCTCCTCGGTGTGCTCGCCGGGGAGCGGGGCGCGGCCGGGGGCGGCCGCGGGGGTGGCCGCGAAGCGGGAGGCGGGGGCGGGCTGGAGGGTGTCTCCGATCTGCACGAAGGCGCCGCGGGAGGCCAGTTGGTGGTGTTCGGCGGCTTCGGCCGCGGTGAGGACCGGGGCGACGCCGGCGTCGACGGCGTCGAAGAGCTTCACCCAGTGCTCGCGGTCCCGGGTCCGGAAGCGGTCGGCGATGAGGGCGCGCAGGGCGGGCCAGTCGGCCGGGTCGGCGCGGTCGGGGAGACCCTCGGCGTCCGTGAGGCCCAGGTGGTCCAGGAGGTTCGCGTAGAGCCGGGGTTCGATGGCGGCGACGGCGAGGTGGCGGCCGTCGGCGGCGCGGTAGAGCCCGTAGTGGGGGGCGTCGGTGACGGTGTGGTTGCCGGGCACCGCGCGCCACTGGTGGACGAGGGTGGCGATCAGGGCGGCGCCGTCCGCGAGGGCGGTGTCGACGACCTGGCCGCGGCCGGAGCGCTCACGCGCGTGGAGCGCGGCGAGCAGCCCCTGCACGTGGACGTTGGCACCGCCGGCGAAGCTGGAGAGGTACGCGGTCGGCGGCGGCACCGGGGCCCCGGTGTCCGGGTCGGTGTCCAGGGCTCCGGTCAGGGCCAGGACCGCGAGGTCGTGGGCGGCCCGGCCGGCCCACTCCCCTTCCTGGCCCCAGCCGCTGACCCGTCCGTACACGAGCCGCGGGTTGCGGGCGAGGGCCGCCTCCGGGCCGATGCCGAGGCGGTCGGCGACGCCGGGGCGGAACCCCTCGACCAGGATGTCGGCGTGCTCGGCGAGGGAGAGCGCCCGCTCCACCCCGTCCGGGCTCTTGAGGTCGAGGGCCACCGAACGGCGGCCCCGGGAGAGGGGGTTCTCGGGGGGCCGGGCGGCGCCGGGCTCCGGTGCGGTGGCGGGCGCCCGGTCGACGCGTACGACGTCGGCGCCGAGGTCGGCGAGGACGGTGCCGGCGTACGCCGTGGGCGCCGAGCCCGCGAATTCCAGTACCCGTACTCCGGTCAGCGGTCCCGCCATGGCCAACTCCCTTGTGTTTACCGGTCCGTGGTGTTCCTCCACGGTAATTCGGCGGGTTTGGGAGAGGACTGCGGAATTCCGTAGCGCCCCGAATTCCGCGGCGTTCGAGACTGGCGGAAGGCTGGGGGAATTCCCCCTTCTCCGATTCGGAAAGGCAGGACACATGGCCGTCGTCTACACCGCCGAGGTCGCCTCCACCGGAGACGGGCGCAACGGCGCCGTGCGCTCCTCCGACGGGCTCCTCGACCTTCCGCTGTCGAGCCCCAAGGCGGTGGGGGGCTCCGGCACCGCCACCAACCCCGAGCAGCTGTTCGCCGCCGGGTACGCCGCCTGCTTCCACAGCGCGCTCCGGGTCTCCGCGCGCGAGTCGAGGACCGCGCTCGCGGACGACACCGTCACCGCCGAGGTGTCGCTGCACAAGGAGGAGGACGGCTTCCGCCTCTCGGTGGTCCTCACGGTCGAACTGCCGGGGCTCGGTGCCGCCGAGGCGCGGCGCCTGGCCGATGCCGCGCACGGGCGCTGCCCGTACTCCAAGGCGATTCGCGGGAACGTCGAGGTCCTCGTGAACCTGGCCGCGTGAGCGAGCGGCGCCCCGTGGAGCAGGGGGCGCCGCGTACGCGATCGGGCGGCGGAAGCCCCCGTGGTCCACGACCACGGGGGCTTCCGCTTTCCGGGCCCCGGTGTCAGGGCTTCGCGACGGCGAGACCCCGGCGCCAGGGCTTCGCGACGGCAGGACCTGCTGTCAGGGCTTCGCTGCGGCGGCCGCGGCCGCCGCCGCGGGGAGGGCCTCGACGACCCGGCTCACCGCGCGGTCGTCGTGCGAGGCCGAGACGAACCAGGCCTCGAACGGTGACGGCGGCAGGTAGACGCCGCGGCGGAGCAGTTCGTGGAAGAAGGGCGTGTAGCGGTACGACTCGGTGGCGCGGACGGCGTCGAAGTCGACGACCTCGTCCTCGGTGAAGAAGACCGAGAACATGGTCCCGGAGTACTGGACCCGGTGTGCCACGCCCTCCTTGGCGAGGGCGGCGGAGACCTCGCGGCCGATGGTGGCGGAGACCCGGTCGAGTCGCTCGTACACCTCGGGGGTGGTGTGCCGGAGGGTGGCGAGGCCGGCGGCGGTGGCGACCGGGTTCCCGGAGAGGGTGCCCGCCTGGTAGACGGGTCCGGCCGGCGCGAGGTGGGACATGACGTCCGCGCGGCCGCCGAAGGCCGCCGCCGGGAAGCCGCCGCCCATGACCTTGCCGAAGGTCAGCAGGTCGGGGGCGACGCCGTCCCGGCCGTACCAGCCGGAACGGCTGGCCCGGAAGCCGGTCATGACCTCGTCGGAGACGAAGAGCGCCCCGTGGCGGGCGGTGATCTCCTTGAGGCCGGCGTTGAAGCCGGGCAGCGGCGGGACGGCGCCCATGTTGCCGGGGGCGGCCTCGGTGATGACGGCGGCGATCTCGTCGCCGATCTCGGCGAAGACCTTCTCGACGGCGGCCAGGTCGTTGTACGGCAGGACGATCGTGTCGCTCGCCTGGGCGCCGGTGACGCCGGGGGTGTCGGGCAGCGCGAAGGTGGCGAGGCCGGAGCCGGCGGAGGCGAGGAGCGCGTCGACGTGGCCGTGGTAGCAGCCGGCGAACTTCACGATCTTGCCGCGCCCGGTGAAGCCGCGCGCCAGGCGGATCGCCGACATCGTGGCCTCGGTGCCGGAGCTGACGAGCCGCACCTGCTCGACGGGGTCCACCCGGCCGACGATCTCCTCGGCGAGTTCGACCTCTCCGGTGGAGGGGGCACCGAAGGAGGTGCCGCGCTCCACGGCCCGGGTGACGGCCTCGACGACGGCCGGGTGGCGGTGGCCGAGGATCATCGGACCCCAGGAGCAGATGAGGTCGACGTACTCGTTGCCGTCGCTGTCGGTGAGGTACGGGCCCTCGGCCGAGGCGATGAAACGCGGGGTTCCGCCGACGGCGCCGAAGGCGCGGACCGGGGAGTTGACACCGCCGGGGGTGACCTTCCGGGCGCGCTCGAAGAGGGCCTTGCTGTGGGTCTGGGCGCCGCTCATCGGCCGGCCTCCTCAGGGGTGCCGGACGCGGGGGCGCCGGACGCAGGGCCGTCGTCGGACGCAGGGCCGCCGGACGCTGCGGTGTCGGACGCTGCGGTGTCGAAGCCGAGTGCCGCGTCCAGGACGACCGCGCCCTTCGGCAGGACGCGGACCGGGTTGAGGTCCAGGGCGAAGCCGGCCGGCCAGTCCTGGACGAGTTCGGCGACCCTGTGGAGGAGTTCGGCGGCGGCTTCGACGTCGACGGCGGCCCGGCCGCGCGCGCCGGCGAGAATCCGCGCGCCGCGCAGTCCGGCGAGGAGTTCGGCGCCCTCGCCGGGCGCCAGCGGCAGGAGGCGGTGGCCGACGTCGTCGAGGACCTCGGTGAAGATGCCGCCGAGTCCGGCGGTGAGCACGGGGCCCAGGTCGGTGGTGTGGACGCCGACGATCAACTCGACGCCGTCCGCTACCAGTTCCTCCACGAGCACCTGGCCGCCGAGGGCGGCGAGCCGGGCGTACGCCGCGGGCGCGGAGCCGGCGGTGACGCCGATCTCGACTCCGCCGGCCTCGGTCTTGTGGAGCAGGCCCGGGACCACGGCCTTCAGCACCGCCGTGCCGCCGACCTCGGCCACGGCGCGGGCCGCGTCCTCGGCGCCCTCGGCGATCCGCCCCCGGGGCACGGCGATCCCGGCCTCGGCGAGGAGTCGCTTCAGTTCCGGCTCGGTGGCCCCGGCGCCCGGGCCCGGGACGGTGCCGGGGCGCGGGGCGTCCGGCAGCGTACGGGGCCGGCTGACCTCCCAGAGCGCGGCGGCGGCGCGCAGGGCGCGGGCCGGTGTGGGGTATTCGGGCAGTCCGGCCTCGCGCAGGTCGCGCGGGGCGTCCGGGGCGAGGAAGTCGGCGCCGGTGCGGGCGACGAGGATCGGTTTGCCGCCCTTCTCGGCGGCCCGGGAGAGGGCGTTGACGGCCTTCTCGACGTCGGGCCCGGCCATCACGCAGAACGCGGCGACGATGATGTCGACGGTGTCGTCGGCGATGAGGACGTCCAGGGAGCGGTCGAAGAGCGAGGGGTCGCTGAGGACCGTGGCCGTGATGTCGACGGGGTTGTCGATCGCCCCGAAGGCGGGGACGATCTCCGCGAGCGCCTCCTTGCTGCGGGGCTCCAGGGCGCTGAGTTCCAGGCCGTGGGCCTCGACGGCGTCGGCGGCGAGGATGCCGGAGCCGCCGGAGGTGGTGACGACGGCGACGCGGTTGCCGGCCGGGCGCCGCTCGGACTCGAAGACCCGTGCGACGTCGAGGAGTTCGTCGATGTCGTCGACGCGGACGATGCCGAGGCCGCGCAGGGCCGCGTCCAGGACGCGGTCGTCGGTGGCGAGGGCGCCGGTGTGCGAGGCGGCGGCGCGGCCGCCGGCCTCCGTGCGGCCCGACTTGAGGAGGGCGACGGGCTTTCCGGAGCCGGCGAGTTCGCGGAGGGTGTCGATGTCCGGGGTGTCCTCCAGGTAGCCGAGGAGGCCGGTGACCTCGGGGACGGCGGCCAGTTCGCGCAGGACTTCCAGGGCGGTGACGTCGGCGTCGTTTCCGGTGCTGACGACCCAGCCGGGGCGCAGGCCCCGTTCCAGGGCGAGGCTGGCGGCCCCGAAGCCGAGGGCGCCGCTCTGGGAGACGAAGGCGAGGGTGCCGGGCTCGAAGGGCACGGACTCGGCGCCGAAGAGGGGGCTGAAGGTGGCCAGGACCCGGTTCTCGTAGCCGACGGCGCCGATGCAGTTGGGGCCGATGATCCGCAGGCCGCCGTCGCGGGCCCTGGCGACGACCTCGGCCTGGAGGCGGGCGCCGTCCTCGCCGGTCTCGGCGAAGCCCGAGGAGGCGATGACGGCGAGCTTGACGCCGGCGGCCACGCAGTCCTCGACGGCGCCGGGGACCCGCTCGGCGGAGACCATGATCAGTGCGAGGTCGACGGGTCCGGGGGCGTCCTTGACGCTGGGGTACGCGGGGA
Organism: Streptomyces sp. NPDC043176; assembly: GCF_056436715.1. NCBI lineage: Bacteria > Bacillati > Actinomycetota > Actinomycetes > Kitasatosporales > Streptomycetaceae > Streptomyces > Streptomyces sp. NPDC043176. The sequence goes on along the minus strand of NZ_JBWKCA010000013.1, from coordinate 69,641 downwards.
CGCCGAGGATCTCCGGGGAGCGCGGGTTGACCGGCAGGATGCGGCCCTTGTAGCCGTACCGGAGGAGGTAGTCGAGCGGCTTGCGGCCCAGGGCGCCGGGGCGCTCGCTGGCGCCGATGACGGCGATGGATTCGGCTTCCCAGAGGGCCGAGATGTCACTCATGCGATGGCCTCGATCTTCTTCTCGTTCGGGTCGTTCGTCCGGTCGCCGTCGTCGCCGTGGGATTCGGCGGCGGCGAAGAGGCGGGTGAAGGCCGCGATGTGCCGCGCGCCGTCCGGGTCGGCCGCCAGTTCCCGTACCAGGACGGTCGGTTGGTGCAGGGCCTTGTCGACGATCCGCCGCACGCTGCGGCCGATCTCCTGCCGTGCGGCGCCGTCGAGCCCGTCGAGGCGGCGTGCGAGCCGGTCGAGTTCGGCCTCCGCGGCCTCGGTGGCGGCGGTGCGGAGGGCGGTGAGGACGGGCTTGGCGCCGGCGAGGCGCAGGCCGGTGCGGAACTGCTCGACCTCCGCGTCGATCAGTTCGTGCGCGGCCTGGACGCTGGCCGCCGAGATCTCGTCCTCCTGGCCCTCCTCGGCGATACGGCGCAGGTCGACGAAGGTGACGCCGGGCAGTTCGGCGGCGCCGGGTGCGATGTTGTGCGGCAGCGACAGGTCGAGCAGGAACAGCTCGCGGCCGTCCCGGGCGGCGAGCGCCTCCTCGATCTGCGGGGCGGTGACGAGGTGGCCGGTGGCGGCGGTCGCGCCGACGACCACGTCGACCTCGGTCAGCAGCCGGGGTACGTCCTCCAGGCCGTATCCCGTTCCTCCGGTGGTGTCGGCGAGGCGCTGGGCCTTGTCCGGGGTGCGGTTGGCGACGTGCACCCGGTCGAGGCCGGAGCGGCGCAGCGCGGCGACGACGACCCCGGCGAAGGCGCCGGCGCCGATGACGAGGGCGGTCTTGCCGTGCAGTGGGCCGACCTCGCGCTCGAAGAAGCCGAGTCCGGCGGTGGCGAGCGAGCGGCCGGCCTCGTTGAGTCCGGTCTCGTTGCGGGCCCGTTTGCCGACGCGCAGGGCGGTCTGGACGGCCTTGGCGAGGACGCGGCCGGTGCGGTCGAGCCGCTGGGACCGTTCGAGGCCCAGTTTCACCTGGCCGAGGATCTGGTCCTCGCCGACCACGACCGACTCCAGTCCGGAGGCCACGGCGAAGAGGTGGCGTACGGCTCCGTCGGCGTGGTGGCTGTAGAGGTGCGGGGCGATCTCCTCCCGGTCGACGCCGGTGTGCTGGGCGAACAGCTCTCCGAGGTCGTCGAGTTCGCCGGGGCCGGAGGGGCCGCCGCGGGTCTCGGCGTAGATCTCCAGGCGGTTGCAGGTGGAGACGACGACGGCGGCGTCGATGCCGTCGACGGAGGTCGCGTCGGAGACGAGGTCCTCGGCGGGACGGTCGGTGCCGGCGAGTCTCTCCAGGAGGTCGAGCGGGGCGCTGGCATGGCTGATGCCGAGGACCAGCATGGTGGCGGACGAGGTCACCGGGTCACCGGTCCAGGCTCTGGGCGAACTCGGAGGCCCAGTAGGTGATGATCTGGGTGGCGCCCGCGCGGTGGATGGAGGCGAGGCTCTCGCGGACGACCTGGTCGCGGTCGATCCAGCCCTTGGCGGCGGCCGCCTCGACCATGGAGTACTCGCCGGAGACCTGGTAGGCGGAGACGGGCACCTGCACGTGGTCGGCGATGAGCCGGACGATGTCGAGGTAGGCGAGCGCGGGCTTGACCATCACCAGGTCGGCGCCCTCGGCGACGTCCAGCGAGACCTCCAGGAGGGATTCGCGGATGTTGCCGGGGAACTGCTGGTAGCCCTTGCGGTCGCCGCGCAGGGTGGACTCGACGGCGTCCCGGAAGGGGCCGTAGAAGTGCGAGGCGTACTTGGCGGAGTAGCCGAGGATGGCGACGGACTGGTGTCCGGCCTGGTCGAGGGCCTCGCGGATGCGGCGCACCTGGCCGTCCATCATGCCGCTGGGGGCGACGATCTGGGCGCCGGCGTCGGCCTGGACGACGGCGGCCCGCGCGTACAGCTCGATGCTGGCGTCGTTGTCGACGTCGCCGTGGGCGTCCAGGACGCCGGTGTGGCCGTGGTCGGTGTACTCGTCGAGGTTGATGTCGCCGATGACCACGGTGGAGTCGCCGACCTCGGCGGTGACGTCGCGCAGGGCGACCTGGAGGATGCCGTCGGGGTCGACGGCGCCGGTGCCGGTGGGGTCCTTGTGCTCGGGGATGCCGAAGAGGATGAGCCCGCCGACCCCGTTGGCGACCGCCTCGGCGGCGGCCTTCCGGAGGGTGTCGCGGGTGTGCTGGAAGACGCCGGGCATCGAGGGGATCTCCCGGGGCTCGGTGAGGCCCTCGCGGAGGAAGAGGGGCTGCACGAGGTTGGCGGGGCCCACCCGCGTCTCGGCGGCGAAGCGGCGCAGGGCGGGGGTGCGGCGCAGTCGGCGGGGCCGGTAGTAGGGGGCGGCGGGGTCGGTGGCCGCGGTGTTGCGGCCGTAGGCGTCGTACGTCATGAGCGTGACTCCTTCGAGGGCGTGGCGGCGTGCGGGTGCGGAAGCGGGGGCGGGTACACGGCATCTCCTAGAGGGCCTCGCCGAGGAACACCTGCTCCAGGTGCTTGGCGACGGGTTCCTCGGGGCGGCTGAACCAGTAGCCGTGTCCGCTGCGCTGGAAGAGCTTCAGCTCGCCGAGCTGGACGAGGGTCTCGGCGAGCTTGACGGCGAGGCCGGCGGGGTCGATCACCGGGAGGCCGTGCAGCTCGTGGATGCCGAGGTGCCAGAGGATCTCGTTGGGGATGCCCTCGGCGGGGATGATGACCTCGGCGCCGGCCCGGGCGGCCCGTTCGGCGGCGGCCGAGTACACCTCGACGAACTCGTCGAAGTCCCCTTCGAGGGAGCGGTGTACGGAGTCCCAGCCGCCGGGGACGACCTCGTACGAGCTGAGCGAGGACTCCAGGCGGTAGTGGCGGATGTTGGCCCGGATGGGCTCCTCCAGGGGCGGCATGAAGCCGAGGACGCCGAAGCGCTGTCCGGTGAGCGCGGAGAGGAAGAACGCCGTCTCTCCGTAGCCGAGGGTCGGGATGGAGGCGAGGTGGCGGGCGTCGCGCAGGCCGGGGTCCTGTCCGGCGGCGATCACCCAGGCGTCGTAGCCCTCGCGCTCCGCGACGAGGGCGGACTCGGAGAAGTGCCGGCTGAAGAGGACCTGGGCGGAGTGGTGGCCGACCAGGCCGAAGGGCGTGCGGTCCGGGTAGGTGTCGGCCGGGAGGGTCTTGATGTCGACGGTGGTGCCGGGTGCGGCGATCGCGTCGAGGTGCTCCCGGTACCACTGGTCGAGCAGTGGGAGGCGTCCCTCAACGGTGTGCTTGTGAAACCAGATCCGCATGTGCGTCACCTTTCAGGGGTCGTGGTGCGACGTCGAGAAGTGATGCCTTGAGCAGGTAGTCGCGGGCCGCTCGGGGGTCGGTGGCGGTGCGCCGCAGGGCGGTGAGCCGGGCGGGGAGTCCGCCGGGGTCGTCGAGTCCCGCCGTGCGGGACTCGCTGCGCGGGATGACCGCCGACTCGACGACGGAGCGCCGTCGCTCCAGGGCCTCGTCGAGGAGGGCCTCGCCCGCGGTGTCGCCGTGCAGGACGGCGGCGAGGGCCCGGCCGGTCTCCACGGCGTCGTGCAGGCCGCAGTTCATGTTCATGCCGCCCGCGGTGGACGTCAGATGGGCCGCGTCCCCGGCGAACAGCACCCGGCCGGCCCGGTAGCGGGGCAGCAGGAAGCGCGCGAGCCGGTAGGTGTGCGCGTCGGCGACGCGCACGGCCCGCCCGGCGGCACCCGGAAGGGCCTGTGCGACCCTGGCCCGTACGGCGTCCGGGGCGAGCACCCCGGCCCGGTCGGTGCCGCGCGGGATCCGGAAGATCAGCCGCCAGTGGTCGGGCATCCCGAGGGCGCTGTACGAGGCCCGCGGGTCGCGGACGTACGCCAACGGGGCCAGGCCCGGGACCAGTTCGTCGAGCGGGGTCTCGGTGACCACGCGGAGCGCGTAGTCCGGGTACTCCTCGGCCGTCCCCGGCAGTCCGGCGAGTTCGCGCAGCCGGCTGCGGCTGCCGTCCGCCGCCAGGACGTACGGGTGGTGGCTGCGGGTGACCCGCCCGGCCGCGTCCTCGGCCCACAGCCGCACCCCCGCGCCGGTCTCCTCGGCTCCGGTGACCGTGGTCCCGAACCGCACGTCGGCGAGGCCGGTCGCGGTCAGTTCGGCGAGCAGCAGCGGGGTGAGCCGGGCCTGTTCGACGTGGAGCCGGTACGGGTGCGCGGTGTGCCCGGCGAGGACGGCGTAGCGGAGCTCCGCGTGGACACCGCCGTCCAGGTCGCGCCACTGGACGCGGTCGACGGTACGGCCCTGGCGGCGCAGGGCCGCCGCGACGCCGAGTTCGTCGAGCAGGTCGAGGGTGGCCGGGTGGAAGGTGGAGGCCCGCGACTCGCCGGCGAGCTCCTCCCGCGCCTCGAACAGGGTCACCGGCACCCCGGACCGGGCCAGCACGAGCGCGGCGGCGAGCCCGACGGGGCCGGCGCCGACGACGGCGACCGGCGGGAGGGCCGCGGGTCGGCCGGTCGGGGGCGGTCCGGCCGCTTCCGCCGGGACGGGCCTGCCGTTCACGAGGACGCCACGACGGCGGAGCGGGCTCCGGAACCGGCTCCGGTCCGCTCGGCGAGCCGGCGCAGCAGCGGGTGGGCGTCCGGGCCGCCCGCCGGGAGCCCGAGGGTGTCGCGGGCCCACCAGGCGCTCGCCAGGTTGGAGCTGAGGAGGGTGTGCCCGCCGTCCCGGCCGAGCTCGGCCAGGGCGTCGAAGGTGAACATGCCGGTGCCGGTGAACAGCAGCACGGCGTCCTCGGGCAGTTCGGCCTGCCGCACCTGTGCGACGAGTTCGCCGGTGGTGACGTCGTACGGGGAGAAGCGGGCGCCCGCCCGGATCTTGACGACCCGGTCGACCTCGAGGCCGGCCGACTCCCAGTAGGCCTGGGACAGCTCGGTGAGCCAGGGCTCGTACGGGGAGATCAGGACCAGCCGCTCGGCGCCGACGGCCCGTGCGGTGTCCAGGATGGCGAGCGCGGCGGACCGTACGGGCGCTCCCACCCGCTCGGAGAGCCGCGCGCACAGGGCCAGGTCGCCGTCGGGCGTGAGGAGGTAGTGCGATCCGGTGCAGGCGACGACGGCCGCGTCGAGGCGCAGTCCGCCGAAATTCCCCAGCACTTCGGGAAGCAGGTCGTTGTACTCCTCGAGGCGTCCGCGCAGGTCCTTTCCGGGAAGCACCGGAAATCGCGAGGTGTGCACATTGAATTCGGGGTGTACGAGGCTGCCGATCTCGGGTTCGGCCGCGGCGTTTCCCGAGGGAACCACCACGCCGATTCGTGGCGCCGAATGCAGAGCCATGAACGAGTCCCTCCCATCCGTCGTTGTCGATGACACGACCGTAGGGCCGGAACGATCCGCACATCGATACGGGATTCCGCACCCGCCCGCCGGTCGGGGAATGCGGAAATACGGAAGGCGCCGCACCGTTGTCGCGGTGCGGCGCCGTCTCCGTGCGAAGCGGGATGCGAAAGGGGGAATTCAGTGGGTGCGGGCCGCCTCGGCGACGAGCTCGTCGATCTTCGCGCGGCGGGTCAGCCCGCCGTTCACGGCCCAGTTCCCCTCCGGGACCTCGTGGACGACGAGCCAGACCACGGTGTCGGGCCCGGTGGCGTCCCGGACGTGCCGGGTGACCTCTGCGGAGAGGGCCTCGTTGCGCTCGGCGGTGAGGAAGCCCTCCAGCGGCGTGACGACGACCAGGACGCCCGGCGGCGAGCCGGCGCCGGTGGTGGCGAGGCCCTTGTCCGCTTCGCGGACGTAGACCCAGGTGGCGGCGGCGAAGAACTCGGTGCGGGGCAGCTCCATGGCCGTCAGCACGGAGTCGGCGACCCGCTGTTGCAGGACTCCGGCGGCGGCTTCGGAGAGGGTGCCCTCGGGAACGGTCAGCTCGACCAGCGGCATGGTGGATCCCATCGTGGAGGTGGCGGGTGCGAAGGTCGGCCGGGGCCGACGGAGGGACGTCCGGGCCCCATGGGGCGCCGGGGTCCGGCCGCGGGGGGGTGGAGGCCGCTCCGGGGCGGGCGACGATCGGTCGACCCAGGTGCGGGGCGACGACCGGTCCGCCTCGGGGCGCGTCGACTACCGGGGCGGGGCGAGGATCGCCCCGCCCCGGGGCGGGGCGACGACCGGCCGCCCCGGGGCCGGGCGACGGTTCAGCAGGCCAGGGCGGCCTCGAACCGGTCGATGGCGGCGGCCAGTTGGGCGCGCCGGCGGATGTCGAGCTTGCGGTAGATCCGAGTGATGTGCAGCTCCACGGCCCGGGTGGACACCGTGAAGGACTCGGCGATCTGCTTGTTGGTCAGGCCGTCGAGCATCATCGTGGCGATGCGGCGCTCGTGGGCGGTCAGCTCCTCGCGGGCGCGTGCCGGGACGGTCGGTGCGACGGGCGCCGGAACGCCCCCGCGTATTCGCTCGTGGGTCCCGGCTCCGCCGGTGGAGCGCTCGAGCCCGGCCAGCACCACGTGCCCCATGACCGCGTTCCATTCCCGGACCCGCAGTTCCCCGATCACCCGGGCCTGTGCGTACGGGTCGGCGTACAGCACCCGTAAGAGGGTGCGGCGGTCGGCGGCCTCACAGACGAGGAGTTCGCCGGTGCCGTCCCGCCAGGGGCCGCCACCGAGCAGGATGCCGCGCGCGGCCATCCTTTTCCAGTAGGTCCGGTGCGCCTCTCCGCAACTCGACCGGTCCGTCTCATTTCCACGGAAAACGAGTTCGACCACAAAAGCCACTGACGACTCCCCCATTAAGGCCGGGTGTTTCCGATTCCGACGCTACCATCCGCCACCGGCCCTAATAATGAACACCGTGTTGCGGTCGGCGGCCCGGCATTCTCGGGGATCGGGTGCCGGGCCCGAAAAGGGGAATGACGTCCACCCGGCCGCCGAAAACGGCCGGGTATCGCCTTGCGTTGCCGAATTTCGCCGGTGGGCCTCTCGGGGTCTCCGGCAGGTCGTGGCCGGAAAGGCCTTATTCGGCCGCCGCCGTCGGTACGGGGGCCGCCTCGGGCGCCGGCGGGGCCGGTGCGGGCTTCGGCTTGCGGCGGAGCAGGCCGGTGGCGGCGAGCACCGCCACCGCCCCGGCCCACACCGTCCAGCCGAGCGGCTCGCTCAGCACGGCGGCACCGAGGACCACGGCGACGGCGGTCATCAGATAGGTGACGGTGGAGGCCACGGTGGGCCCGTCCTTGATGATCAGCTCGAAGTTGAGCAGCGCGGCGAAGCCGGTGCAGACCACGCCGAGGACGAGGACCGCGACCACCGAGTCGGTGCGCCAGGTGACGGTCTGGAGGCCGAGGAACGGGAAGGCGGCCAGGAGCAGCACGGTGGCCGCGCTGAGCTGGCCGCCCGCCAGCATCAGGGGCGGAATGCCCCTGCCCACGAGGAACTTGCCCATGTAGGCGAAGCTGGCGCCGAAGCTGATCGAGCCGAGCACGAAGCAGAGGATGCTCCAACCGCTGCCGGCGGAGGCCGAGTTCCACGGCGACGCGATGAGCGCGGTGCCGCCGAGGCCGAGCAGGACCCCGCCCGCCTTGAGGCCGGAGACCTTCTTCTCCTGGCCGAGCAGCAGGGCGGCCGCCAGGGTCCAGATCGGCGCGCTGCCGTTGACCACGGCGGCGACGCTGCTGGAGCCGGCGATCTCGCCCTCGGCGTACAGGGTCCACGGCACCGCGTTGCCGAGCAGCGCGGCGACGGTCAGGTGGCCCCAGGTGGCGGCCTCCCTGGGCAGCCGGAGCCCCTTGGCGTATCCGATGGCGAGGATGACGACGGCGCCGAGCGCGAGCCGGATCAGGACCATCTGCACGGGCGAGAAGCCGTGCCCGGCGATCTTGATCCAGAGGAAGACGGAGCCCCAGATCAGGCTCAGCGCGGCCAGCCGCGTGTACGTGGCTTTGGACATGGGTGTTTCCCGCTCTACGAGAAGAGGAGTGAGGGAGGAGGGGTGGGGACGCGCGCCCGGCGGTCCGCGGTACGGCAACGAGCCTCGCACCGGGGTCCCGGCGGGTCCAGCAACGGCTCGTGGACGGTACCGTCCACGAGCCGTGGAGAATCGCGTTCCGCCTGCTCAGGCGGCGACGGCCGCCCGGGCCACGGTGCGGAGGGCGTCCAGGACGGCGGCGATCTCCGGGGAGGTCTGGCTGCCCTCCCGAACGGCCGCGAAGACCGTGCGGGACGGGGCCTGTTCGCTGAACGCGCGGATCGTCACCTCGGGCCGCGGCGCCGGCTTGGCCAGGCGCGGGACGAGGGCGACCCCGAGGCCGAGCCGCACCGCCGCGAGCGTGGCGTCCCAGTCGCCGATGGCGTGGGAGGCCTGCGGGGTGAAGCCGGCCGCCGTACAGGCGGCGACGCCGATGTCGTGGCACATGCCGGTGGTGGCGAAGATCCAGGTCTCTTCGGCGAGGTCGGCGAGCCGCAGGGTCGGACTGTCGAGGAGCCGGTGGCCCTGCGGCAGGGCGATGTCGAAGGGGTCGGCGCAGAGCGCGACCCGGTGGAACCGGCCGTCGAGGCGGCCGTCGTCGCCCGCGGGGCCCGGATTGCTCGTGGTGTCCGCGGAGATGACGACATCGGTCTCGCCGCGGTGCAGCAGGGAGAAGCTCTCCGGCGGGTCGACCTCGGCGAGCGAGGTCCGCAGCAGCGGCCGGGTCTCCCGCAGCCGGGCCACGGCGGGAAGGATGAGCGCCGACAGGGTGGTGGAGAAGCCGGCCACGCCCACCTCGCCGCGCTCGCCGCCCTGGTGGGCGGCGAGCTCCGCGCGCATCTGCTCGACCTGGGTGAAGACGGCGTCGGCGTGCCGGAGCACGATCCGTGCCGCGCCCGTGAGCCGCAGTCGGCGTCCGGACGGTTCGGTCAGCGCGACGCCCAACTCCCGCCCGAGGGAGCTGATCTGCTGCGACACGGCCTGCGGGGTGAGGTGGAGCGCCTGCGCGGCGGCGCTGACGGTGCCGCGCTCGCTGAGCTCCCGCAGCACGCGCAGCTTGCGCAGGTCCGGATCGGTCACGTCCCGCACCCCCTCCCGCTCCCGCCGTGCGGTCATCGTACGCAGCCGGCGTCCACGTCGATGACCTCCTTGACCAGTGTCTCCAGGACGTCGAGGTCCCGCGCGGTGCGGCCCGCCTCGCGGCGGTCGCCCGGGTAGGTGGGGTCGAGGACGACGGCCTGGGCGCCGATGTCCTGGAGCAGTCCGAGGTCGTCGGCGATCTGCGCCCGGGTTCCTTCGCCGAGGAGCCGGCCGGGGCCGAGCGGCCGGGGGGTGACCCGGAGTTTGATCCGGGGGCACAGGGCGGGGACGGGACGCTCCTGTTCCTCGGCGACCTGGCGGAGCGCGGGCAGTCCGACGCCGAGCAGCCAGTCCCCGGAGACCGAGGTGGGGTGCCAGGCGTCGCCGAGCCGCACGGCCCTGCGCAGCGCGCCGTGGCTGTGCCCGCCGACCCAGACGGGCGGCCCGGGGCGCTGCACGGGCAGCGGCCCGGTGTGCACCTCGCGGAAGGAGACGTGGGCACCGTCGAAGGAGGCGACCTCGTCGGCCCAGCAGGCCTTGACGGCGGCGAGGTACTCGTCGCTGATCGCGCCGCGCTTGCGGTACGGCACGTCGAGGACGGCGAACTCCCGGGCGGCCCAGCCGGCCGCCGCGCCGAAGACGAGCCGCCCGTTGCTGAACCGGTCGATGTTGGCGGCGACGCGGGCGGTGTGCACGGGGTGGCGGTACGGGAGGATCGTCACCGTGGTGCCGAGCCCGACGGTCCTGGTGACCCCGGCGAGCCAGGCGAGGGTCGCGAAGGGGTCGTAGAACGGGGCGGGGAAGAGGTGCTGGACGTCCGGGGTGAGCGCCACGTGGTCGGAGACCATGGCGTAGTGGTAGCCCATCGACTCGACCCGCAGCGCCCAGTCGGCGAGGGCGTCGGGGGTGGCCTCGGGCCCGTAGTTGGGCAGATTGACGCCGAACTTCACGGCGTTCTCCTTTCCGGGGACGTCGCCGCGGTCGCGTCCGCGGTCCCGTCCCCGTGCGTGACGTCGTTCGTGGGGTGCGGTCCGGGCCCGGGGTCGCGCCGGGCCACGGCGAGGTGGAGGAGGACTCCCGCGAGCGCGACCCCGGCGGCGGGGAGCGGGAGCAGGCGGGCGTCGAGCCCGTGGGCGAGGGCGAGGCCGCCGAGCGCGGAGCCGACCGCGCCGCCGAGGTAGGTCGCGGAGCTGTTGAGGCCGACGGCCGCGGCGCCGGCGGCGCTCCCGGGGGTGTCCTGGGCGAGCAGCCGGTGCTGCTGCGGCACGACGAACGCCCAGCCGACGGCGCCCCACAGGAGCAGCGGCAGCAGGACGAGACCGGGGGCGGCCCCGGCCCACGGCAGCACGGCCAGGGCCGCGCCGAGGGTGCCGAGCAGGGTGACGGAGAGGAGCGCGGGTCTCCCGGTCCGGTCGACGAGGGCGCCGGCGAGGAGGCTGCCGCAGACCCCGCCGATCCCCCAGACCCAGAGGTACGGGACGGCGCTCGTCACCCCGGCGCCCCGGTGCAGGACCGCTTCCAGGTACGTGTAGAGCCCGAGGCTCGCCACGGTCTGGGTGAAGGTGACGGCGACCACCACGGCGACTCCGGGCCGGGCGAGGGCGCCGAGCCGGGCCCGCAGCGCGGGCGCGGCGGCTCCCCGGACCGCCGGGAGCGCCGTCGCGACGCCGAGCAGCGCGAGCAGGCCGACTCCGGTGATCAGCCACAGGGCCGCCCGCCAGCCGGAGCCGGCCGCGACGAGCAGTCCGAGCGGCACCCCGAGGACGGTGCCCGCGCTCATCCCGCCGAGGACCGTGCCGAGGGCGCGCCCGCGCCGTTCGGGCGGGACGAGCGCGACGGCGGCGGTGGCGGCGGCCGGGGTGAAGAGGCCCGCTCCGGCGCCGGCGAGTGCGCGGCCGCCGAGGAGTTCGGCGTAGGAACCGGCCAGCGCGGTCCAGGCGTTGGCGGCGGCGAAGACGACCAGCGCGGTCACGATGACCGTACGGGTGCCCCAGCGGGCGAGCACGGCGGAGAGCAGCGGCGCGGCCAGCGCGTAGCAGAGGGTGAAGGCGGTGACGGACTGCCCGGCGAGCGACACGGAGACGTGCAGGTCGGCGCCGATGGCCGGGAGCAGCCCCGCCATCGCGTAGGCGTCGGTCCCGACGGCGAAGGAGCCGAGTGCCAGCAGGGCCACCGCGCGCGTACCGCCCATCACCCACCCCCTCGTCGTGCGTCTCCGTGCGCTCCGCGGGGACGTCCTGGGGACGCTACCGACCGGGCGCGGCCGCGACGGCCCTGACCGCCGAAGTGGGTTCGGGGTTCCGCAGCCTCCGGTCCCCGTGCCGCTGGATTCGGCCGGTCACCGGCCTACGGTGGATCCCTCCAGGAACGCCAGGAGGGAGTCCACCGTGCTCGACCTGTCCGTCATCAACGCGATGTTCCCGCCCGATCTGCCGGAACCGGCCGACTGGGAGCGCCGGTTCGGCCCGCGCGCCCTGCCGGACGGCGCGGAGGTGACGCGGTTCGCCCCGAGCCCCACCGGACACCTGCACATCGGCGGCCTGTACACGGCGGCGGTGTCCAGGGCGCTCGCCCACCAGTCGGGCGGTGTGCACGTGCTGCGCGTCGAGGACACCGACCGCTCGCGCCGGGTGGCGGGCGCCGCGGAGGAGTTCTCGCGGCTCCTCGGGGCCTTCGGTCTCGCGCCCGACGAGGGCGGCGCCGCCGGGGACGGCCCGTGGGGCCCGTACCTCCAGTCGGAGCGCCGGGACGTCTATCTCAGCCATGTGCGCGAGCTCCTGCGAACGGACCGCGCCTATCCCTGTTTCTGCGGCAGGGAGCTGCTGGCGCGGAGCGGGGAGGAGCAGCGGGCGGGCCGGTCCCCGCTGGGCTACTACGGCCGCTGGGCGCCCTGCCGGACGCTCGCGCCGGAGGAGGCGGCGCGCCGGATCACGTCCGGCGAGCCGTACGTGGTGCGGTTCCGCTGCCCGTACGAGTTCCCCGGCCGGGTGCGGTTCGCCGACCGCATCCGCACCTCCGTCACCATGAGGGACAACGGCAACGACATCGTGCTCCTCAAGTCGTCGCAGGAGGAACTGCCGCTGCCCACCTACCACTTCGCACACGTCGTGGACGACCACCTGATGCGGGTGACGCTCGTCGTGCGCGGCGAGGAGTGGCTGTCCTCGACCCCGGTCCACCTCCAGCTGCACACCGCGCTCGGCTTCGAGCCGCCCGCGTACGCGCACCTCGCGCCGCTGATGAAGGCCGAGGGCGCCTCGCGCCGCAAGCTGAGCAAGCGCAAGGACCCGGAGGCGTCGGTGGACTACTACCTGTCCGCCGGCTATCCGCCGGCCGCCGTCCAGCACTATCTGCGCGGTCTGGCCAACGCGCGGCTGATGGACGTCCCCACGGCCGAGGCGCTCGCCGCCACCGTACGGCTCGACGGGATGCGCCCGTCGGGCCCCCTGCTCGACCTGCCCAGACTGCATTCCCTGAGCCGGGAGTTCATCGCCTCGCTGACGCCGGAGGAACTGTACGCCCAGCTCCTCGCCTGGGCCGAGGAGTACGACCCGGAGCTGGCGTCCGTCCTCGCCCGGCACGAGCGGCCGGCCCTGGCGGCCATCGCGGTGGGCCGGCCGGACGGCGCGCCCGCCCGGAAGGACCTGGAGCGCTGGTCGTGCTTCCGCGACCGCTACGGCTTCTTCTTCGCCGAGCTCTTCGGCACGGCGCCGGCCGCGGGGGACGACCGCTACGGCGGGCTCGCCCCGGATCTGGTGCGCGGGATCGCCGCCGGTTTCGCCCAGAAGGGCGTGGGGGCCACCACCCCCGAGGAGTGGCACGCCACGCTCGCGGAGGTGGCCGTGCGGCACGGCTTCGCCCCGGACACCGCCACCTGGCGCCGGGACCCGGACCGCTGGGCGGGACCGCCGAGACAGGTGGCCAACGTGGTCCGGGTCGCCCTGACGGGCGCCACCCGCAGCCCGGACCTGTTCGCCGTGGCCCGCGCCCTGGGCCGGGACGAGGTGCTGCGCCGCCTCACCGCCGTGGCGGGGTGAGGCGGCGCAGCACAAGGGGAGGCCTCGTCGAGCGAGTCCGCCGTGATCGACAAGGCACCCCCCGGGGGCGGTCGGCGGAGGGGGCGCCCCGCCGACCCGACGGGCACGGGGCGGTTCAGCCCAGCGGCAGGCTCCGGGTCGAGGCGCGGACGCCGGCCGCCGTCGGTGCGGGGGTCTTCATCAGCCCCTTGTCGCTGGAGCTCGCGGGCGCGGACGCGCCGACCGGGGTGGTGGTCATGGGCCGGTCGGCGGCGCAACGCTGCTTCTCCGCCGCGGACATGGGGCCGGTCCGCTGGAGCAGCCGGTCGGGCACGGCCCGGGAGGGGCCGTCGATGACGGCGTGCAGCCGGTAGTCGTCCTTCTTGCTGACGAACCAGCCCTCGACCCGCTCGCGGCTCGGCTGGAGCTCGACCCAGCTCACCTCGCCGGGCTGGATCCTCTCCACGACGGTCCGCTGGTCGCTGCTGAACCACTGCCAGGGTCGCTGCCAGCCCTTCTCGTAGGCGAGGGCGAACTGCGCGGCCATCGGCCGCTCCCTGGCCCGCTTCTCGTCCTCTTCCCGCACCCCGCTGGTGGGCAGCCTGGCCACCTCGTTGAGCGCCAGGCCCGCCTCGGCGTACGTCTGGGCGATGCTGTCGTGGCTGCGTTCGGCGTACGAGAGGAGCCGGCTGTGCTCCAGGGTGTTGCGGGTGCAGTTGACGAAGGCCTCGCCGACCACCCGCGCCTCGTCGTAGTAGCGGAAGGACGTCCGCGGATCCGGCCGGAAGACGCAGGCGTTCTCGCCGTTGCAGGCCGCTGCCGCGTTGTGGAGGGTGCTCTCGCGGTCGTTGCCCTTGTACGCCTCCGAGGTGCCGAGGCGCGTCTTGTCGACGGTCGTGTCGACGGCGGGCGGCACCTCGACCGCCCGGACACGGGCGATCATCGGCGAACAGGTCACATGGGTACGGGAGTCGGTGACCCGGGAGGTGAAGGTGAGCAGCGGCTCGTTCTCGCCGGCGGTGAAGACGTAGCTGCGGCCGGTCCAACGCCCCGGGCCGGGCTTGCCCTTGGTGCGGTCGGGGTCGCCGGCCGTGGTGACCTCCTGGACGGGTCCGCCGGAGCCGGTGACCGCGTACGGCTGGCCGTCGACGACCTGTTCGCCGGTGCACTCCTTGGAGACGGCGGGGCTGTCCTCGTAGGTGACGGTCACCCGCGCCCCGGCGCGTACCCCGCGCAGCCGCTGGCTGAGGGTGTTGCCGTCCTTCTGGAGGGCGACGCCGTGGGAGGCGTCGGTGCGGCCCGAAGCGGCGGGAGAGTAGCGCTGGTTGAGGCCGGTCCAGAAGTCGATGCCGACGGTGGTGGGGCCGTCGCCCTTCATGACCGGGTCGGCGAAGTCGCCGTTGAGGACCGGGACGGCCTGCTCGGCGGCGGCCTGTGCCGCGTACGAGAGGGGGACGAGGGGCGGGAGCAGTCCGGCGGCGCCGAGGACGACGAGGGCCGGGAGCGTGGTGCGGTTCATGCTGGTTCTCCTCCCGGGTCAGGACGCGTCGGCGGGCAGGACGACGGCGCGCTTCGGCTGGGCGCCGGGCGGCACCGCCCGCGCGGCGGGGACCTCCACGGCGGGGGCCGGGCCGGGGCCGGGAGCGGGGGCCGGGCCGGGGCCGGGAGCCGGTGTGGGGGCGGTGTTCCCGGCGGGCCGCGTACCCCCGCAGACGCCGGCGGGTGCGGCGTACGTCTGGGCGATGAAGCTGCTGCTGGTGACCATCGAGGGGCTGTCCACGACGATGCCGATGATCCGCTGCCCGGTGTCGGCGACGAGGCTGCCGGCCACGCGCCGCATGGCGGCGCTCGCTCCGAAGACGAGCATGTCGTGTGCCTTGACGGTGGACTTGTAGACGGTGGTCTCGGTGGTCTCCGTGGTCCAGGACTTGGAGTACGTGGCCTTGAAGGCGGCCTCGAAGGCGAGCTTGGCGCTCATGGAGCCGGATGCCTTGGCGCCGCCGGAGACCGAGGTCTTGGTCCCGTTCGTCGAGGTCGGCCCGTCCTTGAGGTTGGGCGTCTTGTTCTCGCTGGTGATGTCGTTGGCGAGGGTGGTGCTGACCTCGCCGGAGGCGCTGACCGTGCCCTCCGCGGCGATCTTCCCGGAGATCTCGCCGCCGATGTTGTCGGTGGTGCCGGTCCTCAGGGTGACGGTCCGGTCGACGGCCATGTCGCTCTGGGTGCAGTTGATCACCGCGTTGCCGAGCGACTTCACGGCGGTGACGTACTCGCGGCCCAGCTTGGGGTCGATGGTGAAGGTGCAGGCGGAGCGCTTGGTGCGGCAGCGCTTCAGCACGTCCTCGATTTCGGCCGGGCGTCCGTCGGCGGTGAGGGCGCGGGGGACGGGCGTCTCGCCCGGCCCCTCCTCGGCGGAGGCGCCGACGGGCGCGGCGAGAGGGGCGGCCGCGCCGGCGGGCGGGGCGAGGGACACCGCGGCGAGGCCGAGGAGGACGGAGAGGGCGGGCAGCAGTGCGGTGCGATGACGGCACGCGGGCATGACGGGGATCCCTTCGGGACGGAGGGGAGTGGGTGGGGACGGATGCGGGGGGACGGATACGGGGGAATCGGGGCGGGACGTGTGCCGGGCGCGGCTCAGCCGCCCAGGAGGCCGCAGAGCTGGTCGACCGGGAAGGGGGACTGTCCCGGGTCGGTGGAGCCCTGGGGCAGCGAGCCGGGGAAGGACTCGCAGGTCGAGGTCACGGCCTGGGCCGCGTTGTCGCTGGGCGCGGTCTCGTTCGAGGAGATCGTCTCGGTCATGTCCTTGAGGCCCTGCTCCTCGGCGGCGCCCTTGCCTCCGGTCAGCTTGCCCATGCAGGAGGACGAGTCGGGCGGGCACTCCTTGAGCTTCTCCTCGGCCGCCTTGATGTCCTTGTCGGCCTGGCCGGCCGACTCCTGGGTCTTCTTCTGCTGTTCCTCGATCTCCTTGGCCTCCTTGGCGTTGGCCTCCTTGTCCAGACAGGCCTGGTCCTCCGGCTTGCACTCCTCGGCGTGCGCGACGGAGGCCAGGGGCAGGGCGAGGGTGGCGGCGAGGACGGCGGCGGTCAGCACACGACGTGCCGATGCCTTCAGCGCGGGCATGGGAACTCCCTTGGGACAGGGGTGGGTTGGTCGGCTCGGTCGGGGGTGCCAGGGGCGGACAGGGGACTGTCCTCAAGATCACCGAGCGCATCCCGACGCTAGCCGCCGGGGCCCCGGCGCCCCGGCACGACACACGGCGCGGCGCGTGCCCGCGGGCCCGCTCACCACTTCGGCGGAGCGCACTCGGGGCCGCCCCGAAGGGCCTGGTCAGGGGTGTCGGCGAGCTGTCCCGGGAGCCGGCCGGTCCACCCGTTCGTAGGGAATCGCGGCGACGGCCGAGAGGGCGGGCGGCCGTGCGCGGACGGGGCCCTCACTCCCCCGGCCGCCGCCGTTCGGCGGCCCGCCGGATCCGACCGCGACGGCCCCCGCGGAGCGCGTCCGGAGGGCGAACGCGCCCCCGGGAGCACAGCTCCGAACGGGCGTCCGTCAGACGGGTGTTTCAGCGGGTCCGGCTCGCCGCGGTGATCGTTCTCGGCCAGTCTGCTCATGTGCCCGGCGGCCCGTCCCGGTCGCCGCACCCGGCCATGGGCGCCCCATGCCCAAGGGCCCGGCACGGCCTGTCCGCATGACCCGCGCCCGACCCGTGTGCGCCTCCGCCCTCCCCCGCGGAGCCACCGGCCGACCGGGCGCAGCGCTCCCGTATGTCCCCGTCGAAGGAGAGCAGAGCCATGTCCCGTACACGCCGCAGTCCCCTGCGTACGCCCTTCCCCCGGAGGCCCTGGGCGACCGCAGCCGTCGTCACCGCGGCCGCCGCGCTCGCCGCCGTACCGGCCCTCGCCCCGGCCGCGAACGCCAACGAGGGCAACCCGACCGTGCTGAGCTGGGGCGCCGGCCGCACCGGCCAGCTCGGCAACGGCACCCTGTCCGACAGCCTCAGCCCGTCCTCGGTGACCAGCCTCTTCCGCGGCGACGTCGACCAGCTCTCGGCCGGCGGCACCTCATCGGCCGACTCGTTCGCCCTCGCCCGCACCGACAAGACGGTCAAGTCCTGGGGTCACAACTCCTCGGGCCAGCTCGGCAACGGCGGCAACACCAACCAGACCGTGCCCACCACCGTCCCGCGCCTGACCAACATCAAGGACATCGCGGCCGGCGGGAAGCACGCCCTCGCCCTCGACACCGCCGGCCAGGTCTACTCCTGGGGCGACAACGCCTACGGCCAGCTCGGCAACAACCGCACCGGCGACAGCCGCACCGTCCCCGACCGCGTCCAGGGCATGCCCAAGGTCAAGCAGATCTCGGCCGGCTGCGACTTCAGCCTCGCCCTCCTGGAGAACGGCAAGGTGTACGCCTGGGGCCGCGGCATCCACGGCCAGCTCGGCACCGGCAACCGCGCCACCAGCTCCGTACCCCGGCAGGTCGTCGGCCTGGAGAACATCGTCGAGGTCGACGCCGGCTGCCATCACGCCCTCGCGCTGACCGCCGACGACACGGTCAAGTCCTGGGGCTACAACCTCTACGGCCAGCTCGGCAACTCCTCCACCCAGTCCTCCACCCTCCCCGTCGACGTCGACTGGGTGGAGGGCGTCTCCGACATCGAGGCGGGCGCCTTCCACAACTACGTGAAGACCAGCGACAGCCACGTCTGGGGCTGGGGCAACAACCAGTACGGCCAGCTCCTGGAGTCCGACGAGGCCTTCGACTCCAACGTCTCCCGCACCAACCGCACCGCCCCCGTCGAGATCCCGCGCCTCGAAGGCGTCCAGCACCTCGCCGCGGGCGCCCGGCACGGCGTCGCCGTCACCGCCGACGACGTCTTCACCTGGGGCCACAACGGCGAGGGCCAGCTCGGCAACGGCACGACGGTCTCCCGCTACGAGTCGGTGAAGATCCTCAACGAGGGCTCGGCGATCAAGGACGTGGCCGTGTCCTTGGGCGGCAACACGACGTACGCGTACTGAACCGGGGTGCGCTCCGATGACGTACGCGTTCGTACGGGCACTCGCCGCACTCGGCCTCGCGGCGCTCGCCACCACACCGGCCCACGCCGCACCCCGTGACCCCTGGGTACGGGCCTGGGGCCAGAACAACGCGGGGCAGCTCGGAAACGGCTCCACGCTCGACCAGCCGACCCCCGCGGCGGTGACCGGCCTCGCCCGGAGCGACGTGCGCGAGGTGACGAGCGGCGGCTGGACCGCCGACCAGGTCTTCGCCCTCGCCCTCCTGCGCGACGGCACCGTCCAGTCCTGGGGCGGCAACGTGAACGGGCAGCTCGGCGACGGCACCAAGGTCAACCGGTCGTTCCCGGCCGCCGTCGCGGGCCTCTCCGGCGTCTCCGACGTCGCGGCGGGAATCGACTTCGCCGCGGCCGTCCGCGGCGGACGGGTCCTGAGCTGGGGCAGCGACGCCTTCGGCCAGCTCGGCGACGGCCTCCCCGACGTGGCCGCGCCCGCCACCCGGCCCGTCGCCGTCCAGGGCCTGACCAGGGTCGAGGCCGTCTCGGCGGGCTGCCAGTTCGCCGTGGCCCTGCGCGAGGACGGCACCGTGTGGAGCTGGGGCCGGAACGACGAAGGGCAGCTCGGCGACGGCACCACCACGGACCGCGGCACCCCCCGACGGGTGCCCGGCCTGACGGATGTCGTGGCCGTCCGGGCGGGCTGCCGCCACGTACTCGCCCTCACCGCCGACCACACGGTGAAGTCCTGGGGCCGGAACGGCAACGGCGAACTCGGCAACGACGACACCGCACCCAGCTCCACCCCCGTCGACGTCGGGAACCTGGCCGACGTCACCGAGGTCTTCGCGGGCCCGTACCACAACTTCGCGATCCTGGCGGACGGCGGCGTCCGCGCCTGGGGCGCGAACTGGGCCGGCCAGCTCGGCGACGGCACCCAGGTCAAACGCACCACGCCCGTCCCCGTGCCCGCACTGAGCGGCGTCTCGTCCCTGCTCGCCGGCTACGCCCACTCCCTCGCCGTGCTCGACGACCAGACCGTCCTCGCCTGGGGCGCGAACGACGTCGGCCAGCTCGGCGACGGCACCACCACCCCCTCCCCCGCTCCGGTCGTCGCGCTGCCCCCGGGCAGCGGCACGACCCGCCTCGCGAGCGCCACCGCGTGGAAGACCAGCTATGCCTACTGAACCCCGAAAGGTTCCCCCGATGTCCCCCACCCTGCGCAGCACCCTGCTCGCCGCCCTCACCGCGGCCACCGCCCTCGCGGCCCCCGCCCTCCCCGCCCACGCCACCCACGCCGGCACCGACCCCTGGGTCCGTGCCTGGGGCGAGAACGCCCAGGGGCAGCTCGGCAACGGCAGCGTCGTCGCCCAGCAGACCCCCGCCGCCGTCACCGGCGTCACCCGCGACGACGTTCGGGAGCTCTCCGCCGGCGGAGGCGGCGCGGCCGCGGCAGCCAACCCCTTCGCCATCGCCCTCCTCAAGGACGGCACCGTGAAGAGCTGGGGCAACAACGCCACAGGGCAGCTCGGCAACGGCACCACCACCGCCCAGTCCTTCCCGGGGACGGTCGCGGCCCTCTCCGGCGTCAGCGAGGTCTCCGCCGGCCTCAACCACGCCCTCGCCGTCAAGGGCGGCCGCATCCTCGCCTGGGGCAGCAACGCCTCCAAGCAGCTGGGCACCGGCCAGGACACCACCAGCCCGTACAAGATCCCGATCCCCGTGCAGAGCCTGGACAAGGTGAAGGACGTCGGCGCGGGCTGCGACTTCAGCGTGGCCCTGCGGCAGGACGGCACCGTCTGGACCTGGGGCAAGGGCGACAACGGGCGGCTCGGCACCGGGAACAACACCACCCGCGAGACCCCGCAGAAGGTCCCCGACCTCGCCGACGTCGAGTCGATCGCCGTGGGCTGCGACCACGTCCTCGCGCTCACCGCCGACGGCGCCGTCAAGGCGTGGGGCAAGGGTGCCGAGGGCCAGCTGGGCAACGACTCCACCACCGACAGCAACAAGCCCGTCGACGTCGCCTACCTCGACGCGGTGGCCAGGATCTTCGCCACCTCGGCGTCCGGCTTCGCCGTCCTCGACGACGGCAGCCTGGCCGGCTGGGGCAAGAACACCGATCGCCAGCTCGGCGACGGCACGGCCGCCAACCGCACCACCCCCGTCGTCCTGGACGCCGTCAAGGGCGTCCAGAGCATCGCGGGCGGCGCCGACTTCACCGTGGCCGCCCTGGACGACGGATCCGTCATCGGCTGGGGCGCCAACGGCGCCGCCCAGCTCGGCGACGGATCGACCGCCAACCCCACCGGCACCACCACGGCCCTCCCGCCCGGCAGCGGCATCACCCAGGTCGCCACCACCATGACGGGCAAGTCGGCCTTCGCCTACTGACGCCCGCCCCACCAGGCGCGCCAAGCACCGCGCACTCCCGCGCGCGGGCGTCGGCGCGCCCCGGGGCCGGCCGTGCGCGCCGGCCCCGGCCCGGCCGCCGGGCACACCGCGCAGTCGTGCCCGCACCCGCGCGGCCCCCTCGCCGGGGCCGCGCGGCACTCCTGACGGGGTCGAGCCTGGTCAGGGCCGGTGGTGAGCTGGCAGGATCGCGGCATGTTCGCCTCGCTCTCCCGTGCCGCCCGCCGCCGTCTCCTGGCGGTCTCGGCCGCGCTGCTCGCGGTGTGCGGGGTGCTGGTGTGGTGGCTGGTCCCCTTCGGGCCCCCCGCCCCGAGCGGCTCGGTCACGTTCAGCACGGGTGTCCCCACCGGCGTCTACCAGCAGTACGGGGAGCTCCTCAAGGGGGCTCTGGCCCAGGACCTGCCCGAGGTGTCGATACGGCTCACGGACAGCGAGGGGTCGCAGCAGAACCTGGCCCGGCTGGCATCGGGCGAGGCCGACTTCACGATCGCCACGGCCGACGCCGTGGCCCAGTACCAACGGGAGCGCCGGCCCGGCTTCGAACGGCTGCGCGCCTGCGCACGGCTCTACGACGACTACGTCCAGCTCGTGGTCCCCAGGGACTCCCCCGTCCACAAGGTGCAGGACCTGAAGAACCGCCGGGTCGGCGTCGGCCAGGACGGCTCCGGGGTACGGCTGATCGCCGACCGGGTGCTCGCGGCGGCGGGGATCACGCCCCTCCGGGACATCGAGCCGGTCGCGGCGGGCATCGACACCATGCCCGACCTCCTGGAGCAGGGCCGGCTCGACGCCTTCTTCTGGTCGGGAGGCCTGCCCACCGAGGCCGTGCAGGCGCTCGCCGACCGCTTCCTCGTCCGGCTGATCCCGCTGGACCCGCAGGTGATCGACCGGCTGCACGACGTCGGCCCGTCGACCCGCCACTACCGGTCGGCGGTGATCCCGGCCGACGCGTACGCGCAGGCGCAGGACGGCCGGCCGATCGACACGCTGGCCGTGGCGAACCTCCTGGTCACCACCGACAAGGCCGATGTGGACCTCGTCGAGGGATTCACCCGCACGGTGATCCGGAGCCGCGACCGGATCGGCGCCCAGGTCCACCCCGCCCAGCTCGTGGACCTCCGCACCGCCGTCTACACCGAGCCCCTCCCCCTCCACGAGGGTGCCCGCCGCTACTACCGCTCGGTGAAGCCCTGAGGCCATGAGGCCCTGATGACTCGATGTCCCGACCCGTACGCCGGCGCCTCCGGGAAGCCCTGAGGGCCGGAGGTCCCGCCCCGTACGCCCGGCCTGGAGGTCCCGCCCGTACGTCCGCGCCTCCCTGGAACCCTGGGGGCTGGAGATTCCGCCCCGTACGTCTACGTCTTTGTGAAGCCCCGGCCCGTCCCGGGGCCCCGGTCGCGGTCCGCGGGGGCGTGGCGGGGGACGGTGACCGTCACGCGCAGGCCGTGGGGTTCGTTCGGGGCGAAGGCGATGCCGGCGCCGCCCGCCGTGAGCAGGACGCGCGTGATGGACAGGCCGAGCCCGGAGCCCTTGATGTTCTGGTGCCGGCCGGAGCGCCAGAAGCGGTCGCCGACGCGGGCGAGCTCGTCCTCGGTGAGACCGGGCCCCTGGTCGGCGACGACGACGTCGACGCTCTCCCCGGCCGGGGAGACCGCGACGGTGACCGCGACCTCCTCCCCGGCGGGCGTGAACTTCAGCGCGTTGTCGATCACCGCGTCGAGGGCGCTGGAGAGGGCCACGGGGTCGGCCCACGCGGTGACGGCCGCGCACTCCCCGGAGAGCAGGACGCCCTTGTCCTCGGCGACCGGCCGCCAGGACGCGACGCGCTCGCCGGCGAGCGCGCCGACGTCGGTGAGGCGCAGCTCGGCGGCGGCGTGCTCGGCGAGCGCCAGGTCGAGGAGGTCGTCGAGGACCTGGGCGAGGCGCTTGCCCTCGGTCCGTACGGACGCGATCTCCGCGTTGCCCTCGGGGAGTTCCAGGGCGAGCAGCTCGATGCGCAGGAGCAGTGCGGCCAGCGGGTTGCGCAGCTGGTGGGAGGCGTCGGCGACGAAGGCCCGCTGCTGTTCGAGGGCTTCCTCGACGTTGTCGGCCATCTCGTTGAACGAGCGCGCGAGGCGCTGCAGTTCGGGCGGCCCGCCGGCCGCGGCGACCCGGGAGTTCATCCGCCCGGTGGCGATGTCGTGGGTGACGGAGTCGAGCACGCGCACCGGCCGCAGGACCCAGCCGGTGAGCCGGAAGGCGGCGCCGACCGCGAGGAGCATCGCGGCGGCCTCGCCGGCGAAGATCACCAGCCAGCCGCGCAGGACGCGCAGACGGAGGTCTCCGGTGGGCGAGTCGGTGACGACGACGGCGACGACGTCGCCGTCCCGGACGACCGGGGAGGCGATGGTGAGCCGCGCGTGGCGCTGCCAGGGCCACACCTGGGGCGGGTCGTGGCTGCGGCGGCCGAGGAGCGCCTCGTTGAAGGCGCGCCGGCCCTCCCCTTCGGAGGGGGCGGTCCAGTCCTCGGGGGCGGCCGCCATGGCGCGGTTGTCGCGGTAGAAGATCCCGGCCCGGATGCCGTACACGTCGTGGTAGCTGGCGAGTTCGCCGCTGAGGGTGGTGCGCCGCTCGTCGGTGCCGGGGCTGCTCTCGTTGACGAACTGGGCGAGGGCGGCGAAGCGGGCGGCGTCGTCGAGCCGGTCGACGACGACCCGCTGCTGCTCGGAGGCGGCGAGGCTGGCGGCGAGCGGGAAGCCGAGGGCGAGGAGCACGCCGGCCATCAGGACGATGAGGAGCGGGAGGAGTCGGGTACGCACGGTTCGGTGTTACGCGGCGGGGGCGACGAGGCGGTATCCGACGCCCCGCACGGTCTCGATGAGCGCCGGCATCCGCAGCTTGGAGCGCAGGGAGGCGACGTGCACCTCCAGGGTGCGGCCGGTCCCCTCCCAACTGGTGCGCCAGACCTCGCTGATGATCTGTTCGCGGCGGAAGACGACTCCGGGGCGCTGGGCGAGGAGGGCGAGCAGGTCGAACTCCTTGCGGGTGAGGGGGACGGCCTCGCCGTCGACGCTGACCCGGCGGGTGGGCAGTTCGATCGTGACGGAGCCGAGGCGCAGCTGCGTTCCGTCGGCGGCGGCGGACGGGCCGGTGCTCTCGTCGGGACCGGCGTTGCGCCGGCTGACGGCGTGGATCCGGGCGAGGAGCTCACCGGGGTCGTAGGGCTTGACGACGTAGTCGTCGGCGCCCAGGTTGAGCCCGTGGATCCGGGAGCGCACGTCGCCGCGCGCCGTGACCATGATCACGGGGGTGGTGGTGAGCTTCCGGATGCGGCCGCAGACCTGGTAGCCGTCCTGGTCGGGCAGGCCGAGGTCGAGCAGGATCACCCCGTACGACGGGCGCTCGCCCTGCGCGGTGGGCAGGACGGCCTGCAGGGCCTCCTCGCCGTTGCGGGCGTGCGTGACCGCGAAGCCGTGCTTCGCGAGGATCGCGGAGAGGGCGGCGGCGACGTGGTCGTCGTCCTCGACGAGCAGCAGTCGCATGCGTACCTCCTCCGTGGTGATCTGTTGATGGCGGCTCTCTGTGTACCAGGTGGTACCAGGGCATGAACACCGAACAGGGGTGTCACAGTCAAGTGTCCCCCGGTGACGCCGCCGTTTCCGTTATGCAGCCGGTACGGCCGGGGGCGGGGCGTTCACACACCGTGCCCGGTCGCGGCCGGATCGTTATCCTCAATTTCCGCTCAGATGTGATGACGGTCGTCACATCAGGTCTCTAGTGTCCTCCCCAACCGAGGAGGACGGAGCAAGAGGCCGATGAGCGGAGAGTCAGTGTCCAAGGGTCCCCAGGACACCCCGCGTGCGGCGGACGACCTGGTCGTACTGTCCGACGTGAACAAGCACTTCGGCGCACTGCATGTCCTCCAGGACATCGATCTGACGATCACGCGCGGCGAGGTCGTGGTCGTCATCGGGCCCTCCGGGTCCGGCAAGTCGACGCTGTGCCGCACGATCAACCGGCTGGAGAGCATCGACTCCGGCACCATCACCATCGACGGCAAGGCCCTTCCGGAGGAGGGCAAGGAGCTCGCCCGGCTGCGTTCCGACGTCGGCATGGTCTTCCAGTCGTTCAACCTCTTCGCGCACAAGACGGTGCTCGAGAACGTGATGCTGGGCCAGATCAAGGTCCGCAGGACGGAGAAGAAGGCCGCGGAGGCCAAGGCCCGCGCCCTGCTCGACCGGGTCGGGGTCGGCACCCAGGCGGACAAGTACCCCGCGCAGCTGTCGGGCGGCCAGCAGCAGCGGGTGGCGATCGCCCGCGCGCTCGCCATGGACCCGAAGGTCATGCTCTTCGATGAGCCGACCTCGGCCCTCGACCCCGAGATGATCAACGAGGTCCTGGAGGTCATGCAGCAGCTGGCCCGGGACGGCATGACGATGGTGGTCGTCACCCACGAGATGGGCTTCGCCCGGTCCGCCGCCAACCGGGTCGTCTTCATGGCCGACGGCCGCATCGTCGAGCAGGCGGCGCCCGAGGAGTTCTTCAGCAACCCGCGCAGCGACCGCGCCAAGGACTTCCTCTCCAAGATCCTTCACCACTGAGCGAGTTCGGATCTACGCTTCCCAACTCACGCCTACTCAAGGGACTTTCCTCCATGAAGCTTCGCAGCACCTCCGCCGCCGCCGCGGCCGCCGTCGTCCTCGCGCTGACCGCCACCGCCTGTGGAGGCGGCTCCGACTCCGGCAGCAACGGTGACAAGATCACCGTCGGCATCAAGTTCGACCAGCCCGGCCTGGGCCTGAAGACCCCGGACGGCACGTACGCCGGCTTCGACGTCGACGTCGCCCGTTACGTCGCCAAGGAGCTCGGCTACGCCGAGGACAAGATCAACTTCAAGCAGGCGCCGAGCGCCGAGCGCGAGAACCTGATCAAGAACGGTGACGTCAAGTTCGTCGTCGCCAGCTACTCGATCAACGACAAGCGCAAGAAGGAGGTCGACTTCGCCGGTCCGTACTTCCTGGCCCACCAGGACCTGCTCGTGCGCGCCGACGACAGCTCGATCACCAAGGTCGAGGACCTCAACAACAAGAAGCTCTGCTCGGTCACCGGCTCGACCTCCGCGCAGAACGTCAAGGACAAGCTCGCCCCGAAGGCCGACCTTCAGCAGCTCGGCGGCTACTCCGAGTGCCTCACCGGCCTGGAGAACAAGGCCGTCGACGCCCTGACCACCGACGACTCCATCCTCGCGGGCTACGCCTCGCAGAAGGAGCACGCGGGCAAGTTCAAGCTCGCCGGCCTCCGGATGAGCGACGAGAAGTACGGCATCGGCGTCAAGAAGGGCGACGACGAGCTGCGCGGCAAGATCAACAAGGCGCTGGAGAAGATGGTCTCCGACGGCACCTGGGAGAAGCTCGTCAAGCAGCACTTCGGCCCCTCCGGCTACAAGTACGAGGCCGCGCCGAAGGTCGAGAACTGACCTGACCCGCTCCGGTCGTGACGGCCGCCGCTCGGCGGCCGTCACACCGACACCGGCCGCTGCCCACGCACCGGCCGTCACACCGACCGACCACCAGGGGAGAGCGCGGGCATCGTGTTCGACTTTCTTGATTCCGGGCAGTACGACCTGCTCGGCGCCTTCTGGGTGACGGCGCAGCTCGCCCTCTACTCGGCGATCGGCTCGCTGATCTGGGGCACGGCCCTGGTCTCCATGCGGGTCAGCCCGGTGCCGCTGATGCGCGCCTTCGGCACCGCGTACGTGAACATCGTCCGGAACACTCCGCTGACGGTCGTCCTCGTCGCCTGCCTTCTCGGCCTCAACCAGACACTGCTCATCACACTCGGCGGAGAGCGCTCCGAGGGCATCGGCTTCCGGCTCGCCGTCCTCGGACTCGTCGCGTACACCGGCACGTTCGTCTGCGAGGCGCTCCGCTCGGGCATCAACACCGTCCCGGCCGGCCAGGCCGAGGCCGCCCGCGCGCTCGGCCTCAGCTTCACCCAGGTGCTCACCCTGGTGGTCCTCCCGCAGGCCTTCCGCGCGGCGGTGACCCCGCTCGCCAACGTCCTGATCGCCCTCACCAAGAACACCACCGTGGCGGCCGCGATCGGCGCCGCCGACGCGGCGTTCCTGATGAAGGAGATGATCGAGAACGAGGCCGACGCGCTGTTCGCGGTCTTCGCGATCTTCGCCTTCGGCTTCATCGTCCTCACCCTCCCCACCGGCCTGATCCTGGGCTGGGCGGCCAAGCGACTGGCGGTGAAGCGATGAGCTCCGTCCTGTACGACACCCCCGGCCCGCGCGCGAAACGGCGCAACCTCCTCTACACGATCGTCTTCCTGGCGGTCCTCGGCCTGGTCTCCTGGTGGGTGCTCGCCGCCCTCGCCGACAAGAACCAGCTGGCCGCCGCGAAGTGGAGTCCGTTCGTCACCGACTCCGAGATCTGGACGACGTACCTGCTGCCCGGTCTCACCGAGACCCTCAAGGCCGCCGGCCTCTCCATCCTGATCGCGCTGCCCCTCGGCGCCGCCCTCGGCATCGGCCGGCTCTCCGACCACCGCTGGGTGCGGGTGCCCGTCGGGGCGCTCGTGGAGTTCTTCCGTGCCATTCCCGTGCTGCTCCTGATGATGTTCGCCAACCAGGCCTACCGGGAGTTCACGACCGTCAGCTCCGACTTCCGGCCGCTGTACGCGGTGGTCACCGGCCTGGTGCTCTACAACGCCTCGGTGATCGCCGAGGTCGTCCGGGCCGGCGTGCTCTCGCTGCCCCGGGGCCAGGGCGACGCGGCCGTCGCGCTCGGCATGCGCAAGGGCCAGACCATGCTGTACGTCCTGCTCCCGCAGGCCGTGACCGTCATGCTGCCCGCCCTGGTCAGCCAGCTCGTCGTCATCGTCAAGGACACCGCACTCGGCGGCGCCCTGCTCGGCTTCGCCGAGCTCCTCAGCCAGAACCGGCAGATCACGGCCAACTACGGCGCCAACACGATCGCCACCCTCACGGTCATCGCCCTGATCTACATCGTCATCAACTTCGCCCTCACCAGCTTCGCGAGCCGCCTGGAGCAGCGCCTGCGGCAGGGGCGGAAGACCTCGGCGGTGCCCCTTCCGGCCCAGGCCGGAGCCCCCGAGGAGAAGTCGAAGGCCGTCATCGACGCCTGACGCCGAAGAGGCCTGCGGGACCACAGGGGTGGGCCGGAGCGGTACCGACTCGATGTCGACCGCACCGCGCCCACCCCGTCGCTTGACGCAAGCACCCTCAGTGGGTTGCATACGGTCTGTGATCAACCACCGGGCTCGTGCCACACTCAGCTGTGCTGCCCCCATGACCGTCCGGCCTACAGGAGCCGCGCCGTGGACCCGGTGATCATCGTGGGCGCGGGGCCGGTCGGCCTCGCGCTCTCCCTCGCGCTCGCCGCCCAGGGCGTGCCGAGCATCGTCCTCGACGAGGGCCCCGGCAAGGACGAGCCGCGCCCCGCCCGCAGCGTCCTGCTGCGCGCCGACATGGCCGCGATGGTCGAGCGCCTCGGCTGCACCACCCTCCGTGACGAGGGCGTCCGCTGGGTCGGCTGGCGCAGCATGCGCCGCGGCCGGCTGTTGCGCCACCTCCCTCTCGACCTGGGGCTCAGCGGCACGGAGGAGTGGGCCGAGGACCCGGCGGCGCCCGCCGCCCCGGCCGCCCCGCTGCACATCCCCCAGCACGCCCTCGCGCGCGGGCTGCGCGACGCCATCGGCCGCGAGAAGCTGATCCGCCTCGTCACCGAGGCCCGGCTCGACACCGTCGAGCAGGACCGCGACGGCGTCACCGCCCACACCCGGGGCCCCGACGGCACCTGGTGGCGCGGCAGCCACCTCGTCGGCTGCGACGGTGCCCGGTCGACCGTGCGCAAGCTGCTCGGCATCCGCTTCCCGGGCCGTACGGCGGTGGAGCGCCACGCGGTGGCCGCCCTGCGCACCGAACTCCCCTGGCCGGGCGAAGGCCTGATGCACCGCCGGCCGCCGTGGCGGGGCGCCCCCGACGAGATCACCGCCCGCCCGCTGCCCGACGGCGTGTGGCGGATCGACTGGCTGCTCCCGCCCCGCGGCGACCTGGTCACCCCGGACGCGCTGATCGCCCGGATCCGCGAGACCCTCGCCGGCTGGTGCGACGGGGTGACGCCGCCGTACGAGCTCATCGACACCGGCGTCCACACCCTGCACCACCGCCTCGCCCGCCGCTGGCGGGTCGACCGGGTGCTGCTCGCCGGGGACGCGGCGCACCTGCTCGGAGCGGTCGGCACGCAGGGCCTCGACGAGGGGTTCCGCGACGTCGACAACCTCGCCTGGAAGCTCGCCCTCACCTGGCACCACGGCGCCTCGGACCGGCTGCTCGACAGCTACCAGAGCGAACGGCGGACGGCCGTCGCCTCCCGGCTGCGCGCGGCGGACCAGTCGCTGCCCGCGCTGCGCGGCGGCGGAGGCATGCGGACGTACCTCCCCGGCTCGACCCGGGGCCACGACGCCCTGCTGACCGAGGGTCACGTGGGGCGCGGCCCGCTCGGCGCGCCCCCCGCGTACCCGCACTCCCCCCTCGCGCCTCCGCACTCCGACGGCCTGACGCCGGTCGGCACGCCGCCGGGCGCCCCCGTCGAGGACGTCCGCGTGACCGCCCCGGACGGCACGACCGTACGGCTCCGCGACCGGCTCGGTCAGGGCCGGCTCCTGGTCGTCCTCGTCGCGCCCGGCACCGGGGTGTGGGACCGCCGCCACTGGCGCAGCGCGGGCGTCATGCCCCGGCTCGAAGAGGCCGTCGCCGCCCTGCCGGCGAAGGCCGAGGTCCTGGTGACGGAGGCCTACCCGGGCGCCCCCGCCCACGCCGTCCTGCTCGTACGGCCCGACGGCCACCTCGCCGCGTCCTTCTCCGGGGTCCTCCCGGAGGAGCTGTACGCGGCGGCCGACGCGACCCGCGGCGGCTCCCCCACCGCCCAGGTGCCCACCGAGGCCCCCGCCGCCGAGGTGTCCGCCACCGGTGACCGCACGGCGGACGTCCGTTGATTCCCGCGGGCGCGCATGGTGTACTCCGATCGTGACCGACACCTATGCGCGCCTGTGGCGACGGGTCCACATGGACCTCGTCCGCTACGCGGGCTGCGTGTGTCGCCCTTCCTGCTGATCTCGCCCCCTTCCCCGCGCGCGCCCCGCCGCTGACGCCCGTCCGGACGTCCGCGCCGCCGTGAGCCGTCGCGCGCCCCTCGCGAACCCCAGGACGGTCACCCGTGTCCCCAGACACCTCCACGCCCCCTCCCGCCGCGCCGCTCACCCCTCCCGGCCCCGCCTCCGCACCTCCCCTCGGCACTCCCCCGGCACCTTCCGTCGGTACGCCCTCCGCACCTTCCATCGGCACGGCCTCCGCACCTCCTGTCGGTACGCCTTCTGCACCTCCCGCCGGCACGGCCTCCGCACCTCCCCTCGGCACGACTTCCAGTGCGTCCGCCGGGCCGACGGCGGCCGATCTGCTCGACTTCGTCCGCCGTACGGCCGACGACCGGGAACTCGTCGACTCGCTGCCGCTCGACCCCGAGGGCCGCACCTGGGTACGCCTCGACGGTCCCGGAGGCAGTGAGGCCTGGCTCATCGGCTGGCCGCCCGGCACGGGCACCGGCTGGCACGACCACGCGGAGTCGATCGGCGCCTTCGCCACCGCGCGGGGCACGCTGACCGAGAACGCGCTCGCGGTCCGCCTGCCCGCGCGTGGCTGGAAGACCCTGGAACTGGCCGACGGCCTCGACCGCTCCCGCCGGCTCACGGAGGGCAGCGGCCGGGCCTTCGGCC
Source organism: Streptomyces sp. NPDC043176 (assembly GCF_056436715.1). Taxonomy (NCBI): domain Bacteria; kingdom Bacillati; phylum Actinomycetota; class Actinomycetes; order Kitasatosporales; family Streptomycetaceae; genus Streptomyces; species Streptomyces sp. NPDC043176. Next base: position 39,297 of record NZ_JBWKCA010000013.1, on the reverse strand, counting down.
GCCACCACGTGCACGAGGTCCTCAACGAGTCTCCCGACACCCACGCCGTGTCGGTGCACGCGTACTACCCGCCTCTCCCGCTGATCCGTCGCTTCAGCAGGACGGGCCCGGTGCTCCGCCTCGAGCAGGTCGAACGTCCGGAGGACTGGCAGTGAGCGACCGGACAGCGATCGGCCGCCGAGCCGTGAACGAGCGACGAGCGGAGACGGGACAGGTGGGCGAGGAACGAGCGGGGACGGAAGACGTGAGCAAGGAACGAGCGGGGACGGGGCAGGCGGTCGAGGGACGAGCGAGGACGGAAGACGTGAGCAAGGAACGAGCGGGGACGGGGCAGGCGGTCGAGAGACGAGCAGCCGACGGGCGACCTGCGGGAACGGGACACGCGGGCGGCGGACGAGCGGCCGAGGAACGAGCGGCCGACGGCCGCGTGGGCATCGACGAACTCCTGGAGCAGGTCAGGTCGGGCCTCGACCGGATCGAGCCCCGGGCCGCCTACCAGGCGTACGAGGCGGGTGACGCGCTCCTGGTCGACACCCGCTACGCGGCCCTGAGGGAACGCGACGGCCTGATCCCGGGCGCGCTGATCGTCGAGCGCAACGAACTGGAATGGCGGCTGGACCCCCTGGGCAGCCACCGTGCCGCGGAGGCGGACAGCCACGACCTCCGGGTGGTCGTCTTCTGCAACGAGGGCTACGCCTCTTCCCTCGCGGCCGAATCCCTACGCCGCCTCGGCCTCCACCGGGCGACCGACCTCATCGGCGGCTTCCAAGCCTGGAAAGCCGCCGGCCTCCCCGTCCTCCTCCCGGCAACCCGCACCTGACCACAGCAGACCCGCCCGGCAGACCGCCCCGCCCGGACGTGACCACAGCCCGACCCACCCCGGTCAGACGTGACCACAGCCCGCCCCGCCCCGGTCGTGTCTGCCATCGGACCGGCGAGACCCGGCCGGACCACGTCCGGCTCCCGGCCGAACGACCCTGGCCGTCCTGCCCCGGCCCCGGCTGACCGGGCTTGGGGCCGACCCCGCCGGGTGCCGGGTCGACGGGGCCTGCCCCGGCCCCCGACCCCGGGTTGACCGGGCCTGGCGTCGACCCGCCGGATCCCGGGTCGACGGGGCTTGCCCCGGCCCTCCCGGCCCCGGCGCCTGGCGCCGCGTCGGGCTCCCCGTGGATGAATGTCGGGCTCCCCGTGAATCGATCCGGACGGGTCCTTCTGTCCCCCCGCGTCAGAAGGACCCGTCCAGGCCGTCCGTGTCCTCGCCCTCGGCCTCCAGGGCCTGGCGGACGACGCGGAGGGCCATGCCCTCGGGATACCCCTTGCGAGCGAGCATCCCGGCGAGCCGGCGGAGCCGGCGGTCGCGGTCGAGGCCTTGGGTGGCGCGCAGCTTGCGGGCGACAAGGTCGCGCGCGGTGGCCTCCTCCTGCTCGGAGTCGAGTTGGCTCACCGCCTCCTGGATGAGGGTCGGCTCGACGCCTTTGGTCCGCAGTTCCCGTGCGAGGGCCCTGCGCGCGAGGCCCCGGCCGTGGTGGCGGGACTCCACCCAGGCTCCCGCGAAGGCGGCGTCGTCGATGAGCCCGACGTCCTCGAAGCGGGAGAGGATCTCCTCCGCCACGTCGTCGGGGATCTCCCGCTTGCGCAGCGCGTCGGCGAGCTGCTTTCGCGTGCGCGGGGTCCCGGTGAGCAGGCGCAGGCAGATCGCCCGCGCCCGCTCAGCCGGATCCTGGGGTGACAGCTCCTTCTCGGCCCTCGACGAGTCGGGGCTGTCACCCGGCCATTCGGTGCGACCGGTCACTGGTTCAGCTCTTGACCGCGGTGGCCTTGGTCGCCTTCGCGGTCTTGGCCGCGGGTGCCGGGACGGTCTTGGCGTCGTCCGCGCCGGCCGCGTCCGCGGAGCCCGCCGCGTCCGTCGCCGCCTCGGCCTTCGCGGCGTCGGGCCGGACGCCGACGCCCAGCTTCTCCTTGATCTTCTTCTCGATCTCGTCGGCGAGGTCGGGGTTGTCCTTCAGGAAGTTGCGGGCGTTCTCCTTGCCCTGGCCCAGCTGGTCGCCCTCGTACGTGTACCAGGCGCCGGCCTTGCGCACGAAGCCGTGCTCCACGCCCATGTCGATCAGGCCGCCCTCGCGGCTGATGCCCTGGCCGTAGAGGATGTCGAACTCGGCCTGCTTGAAGGGCGGCGCGACCTTGTTCTTGACGACCTTGACGCGGGTGCGGTTGCCGACCGCGTCCGTGCCGTCCTTGAGGGTCTCGATGCGGCGGATGTCGAGACGCACCGAGGCGTAGAACTTCAGCGCGCGGCCACCGGTCGTGGTCTCCGGCGAGCCGAACATGACGCCGATCTTCTCGCGGAGCTGGTTGATGAAGATCGCGGTGGTCTTGGACTGGTTGAGCGCGCTGGTGATCTTCCGGAGGGCCTGGCTCATCAGTCGGGCCTGCAGACCGACGTGCGAGTCACCCATCTCGCCCTCGATCTCCGCACGCGGGACGAGCGCGGCGACGGAGTCGATGACGATCAGGTCGAGGGCGCCGGAGCGGACCAGCATGTCGACGATCTCGAGGGCCTGCTCACCGTTGTCCGGCTGGGACAGGATGAGGTTGTCGATGTCGACGCCGAGCTTCTTGGCGTACTCGGGGTCGAGGGCGTGCTCGGCGTCCACGAAGGCGACCTGGCCGCCGGCCTTCTGCGCGTTGGCCACCGCGTGCAGCGTCAGGGTCGTCTTACCGGAGGACTCCGGGCCGTAGATCTCGACGACACGGCCGCGCGGCAGGCCGCCGACGCCGAGCGCGATGTCGAGCGCGGTCGATCCGGTGGAGATCACCTCGATCGGCTCCTGGGTACGGTCACCCATGCGCATCACGGCGCCCTTGCCGAATTGGCGTTCAATCTGTGCGAGCGCGGCTTCGAGCGCCTTCTCGCGGTCGGTTCCTGCCATGGGTTCCACCCGGTTTGCTTGAGTCGATCGCTTCATGTGAAAGACGCTAACCCCTGCCACTGACAATGGGCCCCGGCGTCCCCTCCGACCTGTGGACAACTCGTCGACAACCCAGTGTTCCCAAGGGCCGGACTCCCATGAGAATGGATGTTCGATTTCAGTGTCAAGCGCGCCGCGCCCACCCCTCGCCCCCTGTCGGCGCCCCCGGGGGCATGGGTGTCACCCGGTCGCGATCGCGCGGACCGGGATCGGGCCCTACCTCGGTCCGCCGCCCGTCGGACGGCCTGGCGGCAGGCAGGATCGCACCTCGGGACGGTCCGCGTTCAGCTGGTCGAACGGCGTCCGCCGGCCGTCGCGCAGGTGCCGGTCGAAGAAGGCGCGCAGGTAGGTGCGGGTGATCGTCATGGCGCGCAGCCCCGAGGTGGTCGCACCGAGCGGCATGCCGAGCCGGTCGGCCGGCAGGCCCACGTCGGTGAAGGACGGGTGCTCGGCGCCGGCCACCACCAGCCGGCGCTTCCAGCCGGTCAGCAGTGGCCGCCCCCGGGCCCAGGTGTCCGGAGCCGGCACGGTCGCGCCTGCCCACGGCGGGTTGCCGCCGAGCAGCCGGTCCGGCACGGAAGAGGCGTCGCGGGCACGGCCGGTCCTCACCTTGTGCCGGAACTCGGCGGTGCGCGCAAACCCGCGGCCGAGGGCGAAGGCGGCCACCCTGCCGTCCGGAAAGGCGGTGGCTGCGGTCTCGTAGGTGTGGTCGATGGCGACCGCGACGTGACCGTGGCCGGCCGGGTCCTCGCCGATCGAGGTGAGCGTGGCGCGCGGCCGTGTGAAGCCGGGCGAGAGAACGATCAGCGGCAGTTCCCGCAGCCCGGGTCGGAGCGGGGCGTCAGGGGCTCGGGAGGCGCGCCGATGTTCGGCGTCCCGTGGTGCCGGAGGACGACGAGCCCGTCGCCCGAGCCGCCGTCCCCGGCGTCGTAGACGTACAGCCGCTTCCGTCGGCCAGTTCCACGTCGCTCTCGACCACGTCACACCCGGGCATCCCTGTCCCGTCCCCTGACCGCCCGGCCGTCCCCGGGCGTCGCCCGCTTCGGCGCCACGACGCCACTGGCCCCCACCACACGGGCCACGCCCGCCACCGCCACCGCCACCCCGACGTCGAACCGCCGTCCCTCGAACCGATACGCCCCGCCGGCCTCCCCCGGGCCCGCCCCCCGTCCGTCCCGGCGCGGCGCCGAGCCGTCACCGGCCGCCTATCCTTCGACGCATGCCCCTCCCCCTCCGCGCCCCCGGCGGCGGCCGTACGTCGCCGCGGACGGCCGACGCTCTCGTGGCGGGTGTCGTGCTGCTCGTCGTCTCGGTCTGGACACTGGTCTCGGCGCGGTACGCGAGCGAGCCGGCGCTCCGCACGGTGTTCGGCTGGGCGCTGATCCTGGTCGGGTGCGGGGCCCTGCACTTCCGGCGGCGGCAGCCCGTCGCCGTGGCCGTGGTCACGCTCCTGGCCTGCGTCGTCTACTACCCGCTGTCCGCCCAGGACGGCCCGCTCATGATCGCCTTCGCGCTCGCGCTGTACACGACCGCCGCCGAGGGCCGGTTCGCCGCCGCCGTCGCACTCGCCGCCGTCACGCTGCTCGCGGTGGGGGTGGGCGAGATCCGGCAGCAGCCCGGGCACCGGCAGATCGACGACACCTCGCTCGCCATGCTGGCGGGCTGGCTGATCAGCCTGGTCGCCGTGGGCCGGGCCCAGCGGACCCGGATCGCCTATCTGCACGAGGTGGAGCAGCGGGCGCTCGCCGCCGAGCGGGAGCAGGAGGCACGGGCCCGGCAGAGTGCCACCGAGGAGCGGCTGCGGATCGCCCGGGAGGTGCACGACGTGCTGGGCCACAGCATCTCGCTGATCAACGTCCAGTCCGGTGCGGCGCTGCACCGGCTCGGCAAGGGGCCGGACCCCGAGGCCGGTCTCGTCACCGCCACCGAGGCCCTGGAGGCCGTGAAGGCCACCAGCAAGGACGCGCTGCGCGAGCTCCGGGCGACCCTCGGAATGCTGCGCCGGGCCGACGAGGCCACCCCGACCGCCCCGGCCTCCTCCGGTCTCGCGCTCCTCGGCGACCTGGTCGAACGCGCCCGCGGAGCCGGGCTCGACGTCCGTACGAGCACCACGGGCACCCCCGTACCGCTGCCGCCGCCGGTCGACCTGGCCGCGTACCGGATCGTGCAGGAGTCGCTGACGAACGTCACCCGCCACGCGGGCGCGGGGACCGTGCGCGTCACCCTCGACTGGGGCACGGACGCGGTGCGTCTGCGGATCGCCGACGACGGCGGGGGCGCGCCGGAGGGCCGGCCGCTGGGCAGCGGCATCCGGGGCATGGCCGAGCGGGCCCGCGCGTTCGGCGGAGAGCTCACCGCCGGGAACGGCGACGGCGGCGGCTTCGTCGTGGACGCCCGGCTGCCGCTGGCCCCGCCGGGCGCGCCCGGACCCCGGCCCGGCTCCGCCGAGCCGCCCCGCACTCCACCCGCCTCCTCCGAAGGGGACCCCCGATGATCCGCGTCGTGCTCGCCGACGACCAGACCCTGGTCCGGGCCGGCTTCCGGTCGATCCTGTCGGACGAGGAGGACATCGAGGTCGTGGGTGAGGCGGGGGACGGGGAGCGGGCGATCGGGCTCGCCCGTGAACTGCGCCCGGACGTGGTCCTGATGGACATCCGCATGCCGGTCCTCGACGGCCTCGAAGCCACGCGCCGCATCACCGCCGACGAACGCCTGGAGGGGGTCCGGGTGGTCATCCTGACCACCTTCGACGCCGACGACCACGTGTACGGGGCGCTGCGCGCCGGCGCGTCGGGGTTCCTCGTCAAGGACACCGAGCCGATGGAACTGCTGCACGCCGTGCGGGTGGTGGCGCGCGGCGACGCCCTGATCTCACCGGCCGTGACGCGCCGTCTGATCGCCGAGTTCGCGGGGCTCGTCGGGCGGCAGCCGGACCCCAGCCCCCGCCTGAACGCCCTCACCGAGCGGGAGCGCGAGGTGCTCGGCCTCGTCGGTGCGGGTCTCTCCAACGACGAGATCGCCGGCCGGCTCGTCCTCTCCCCCGCCACCGCCAAGACCCACGTCAGCCGCATCATGACCAAGCTGGCCGTACGCGACCGGGCGCAGCTGGTGATCCTGGCCTACGAGTCCGGCATGATCACCCCCGGCTGGCTGGCCTGACGCCCGACGCGGGCCGGACGCGACGGGACCCGGCGGGACCCCTAGGGGACGGGGCCCGGCGGGGACGACTCCGGGGGTACGCGCGCGGGGACGGCGCAACCCACGGGGTACGGAGGGTGTCCTCCGTGGGGTGACGCCGGGCGCCTGACCGTGCGCCCACGCTGACCGGGTGAATCAGGACGTACTCGATCTCGCGCGGCTGCAGTTCGCCCTCACGGCGGGCGGCCACTTCCTCTTCGTCGCCCTCACGCTGGGGCTGGTGACGGTCGTGGCCGTGCTCCAGACCAGGGCCACCCTGAGCCGGAAGCCGCTGCACGCGCGCATGGTGCGTTTCTGGGGCCAGCTGTACGTGATCAACTACGCGGTCGGCATCGTCACGGGCCTCGTGATGGAGTTCCAGTTCGGCATGGCCTGGAGCGGGCTCACCCACGAGGCGGGCAACGTCCTGGGCGCCTCGCTCGCCGTGGAGACGATCGTGGCGTTCTTCGTCGAGTCGACCTTCCTCGGGCTGTGGATCTTCGGCTGGAACCGGCTCGGCCGCTGGGCCCACCTGGCCGCGATCTGGATCGTCTGCCTGACCGCCTACCTCTCCGCGTACTGGATCCTGGTCTCCAACGGCTTCCTCAACCACCCGGTGGGGTACGGCTCCGAGAACGGCGAGCTGGTCCTCGACGACCCGGTCGCGGTCCTGACCAACCCGTCGGCGCTCCTCGCCTTCGGGCACGTCCTGGCGGGGGCGCTGCTGACCGCCGGGTTCTTCATGGCCGGCGTGAGCGCGTACCACCTGTTCCGGCGCACCCCCGAGTGGGAGTTGTTCGGCCGCAGCCTGCGGATCGGGGTGTTCCTTTCGGCGCCGGCGCTGATGGCGGCGGCGGTCTTCGGCGGGCTCCAGTTCGGCGTCCTGGCCACGTTCCAGCCCATGAAGTCGGCCGTCTTCAGCGGGAAGGCGGCCGAGATCGCGCGGATCCAGACGGAGATGACGGCCCGCTTCGGGCCGGGTGACTACGTACCGTCGGAGGCCTGGACCCGGGGAGGCGGTCTGGTGATGCTGATCGCCTTCGCGCTGATGATGTACCTGTGCTTCGCCGGGGTGATCCTGGCCTGCTTCAAGAAGGTCGTCTTCCGGTTCCGGTTGTGGCACCTCGTCCTGATGGCGGCCGTACCGCTGCCGTATCTGGCGATGATCGGCGGCTGGGTGTTCCGGGAGGCCGGGCGGCAGCCCTGGGTGGTCTACGGGCTGCTCAGGACGGAGGACGCGGTCTCCGACCTCTCCCCCGGCACCATGCGCCTGTCCCTCACCGTCTTCACCACGGTCTTCGTCCTGCTCGCCCTGCTCAACGCCTGGCTCCTGGCCCGGCACGCCCGCCGCGGCCCCGTCGAGTCCGGCCTCGGCCACGACGAGCGGCCCTCCAACACAACGGGACCCGACCCCGCCGACGCCCTGCCCGCGCCGCGCTACTGACGCCGCCCCGTCGAGGAACACCCGAGGAGTCCCCGTGGAGACCCTGGCCATCGCCCTGCTCGCCTTCTTCGCCTCGGGCTGGTTCGTGCTCGCCGGCGCGGACATCGGCACCGGCATGCTCACCCCCTGGCTCGGCGAGGACGACCGCGAGCGGCGGCTCGTCCTCGCCTCCTTCGCCCCGTTCTTCCTGGGCAACGAGGTCTGGCTGGTCGCCACGGCCGGTGTCCTCGTCGGCTGCTTCCCCGCCCTCGAAGGGGAGCTCCTCAGCGGCCAGTTCACCGTCCTGGTGGCACTCCTGACCGGCTGGATCGTCCGGGACGCGGGGCTCTGGTCGCGCGGCCGGGGCCCGGGCCCCCGCTGGCGCGCGGGCTGCGACACCGCCGTGACGTGCGGCAGCTGGGCCGTGGCGCTCTCCTGGGGGTGGCTGCTCGCGGCCCTGCTCACCGGACGGCCGTACGCGCCCGCGACCGGCCCGACGGCCGTCCTCGTCGCCCTCGCCGTGGCCGCGCTGTTCGCCGCGCACGGTCTCGGCTTCGCCACCCTCCGGCTCACGGGACCGCCGTACGAGCGGGCCCGCCGGCTCGTCGGACGCACCGGGCGCCCGTGGCGGTCCTTCGCGTTCACCGGCGTCCTGCTCGCGGGGCTGCCGCTCGGCGCGGGGACCGCGCTCCCGCTGGCCGGGCGGACGGCGGCCCCGGCCACGCTCGCCCTGCTGGTGCCCGCCCTGCTCGTCGTCACCCCGCTCCTGGTGGCCGTCCAGGCCTGGACCTGGCACGCCTTCCGGCACCGGGTGACCCGGCCCTCCTACCTCTGACCCCTCACGCGCGCGCGTGGTCAGGACTCGTCCACGCGCGCGCATGGCGCGGTCAGGACTCGTCGGGCGAGGACTCCTTCTTGTGGTGCAGGGCCTTCTGGAGCCGGGCCACCACCGCCTCGCCGTACCTCCGGTGGCCGTGGACGCGGGGGTCGTCGGTGACGTCGTACCGCTTCACGTACGCGCCCAGGAAGGCCTGGAGGGTGGCGACGGCCGGGATGGCGATCAGCGCGCCGACGGCGCCGAGCAGCGCCGTACCCGCGATGACCGAGCCGAAGGCCACCGCCGGGTGGATGTCGACGGTCTTCGAGGTCAGCTTCGGCTGGAGCACGTAGTTCTCGAACTGCTGGTAGACCACGACGAAGCCGAGCACCCACAGCGCGTACCAGGGGTTGACGGTGAAGGCGATCAGCATGGGCAGCGCGCCGGCCAGGTAGGTGCCGATGGTCGGGATGAACTGCGAGACCAGACCGACCCACACGGCGAGGGCGGGGGCGTACGGCACGCCGAGGATCTCGAAGAGCACGAAGTGCGCGACGCCGGAGATGAGGGCCATCAGGCCGCGCGAGTAGAGGTAGCCGCCGGTCTTGTCGACCGCGATCTCCCAGGCCCGCAGCACCTCGGTCTGGCGGGCGGGCGGCAGGACGGAGCACAGGGCGCGCCGCAGCCGGGGCCCGTCGGCGGCGAAGTAGAACGAGAACAGGAAGATCGTCAGGAGTCTGAACAGGCCGCCGAGGACGGTGGCGGAGACGTCGAGGACTCCGGACGCGCTGTTCTGCACGTACTTCTGCAGCCAGTCGGAACGCAGCAAGCTGTCCTGGACCTCGACCCGCGAGAGTTCCGTGTGGAAGTTCTGGTTGATCCAGTTGATCAGCGAGTCGAGGTACTTGGGGAAGTTCTCGACCATGTCGACGATCTGGCCGGCGAGCATCGAACCGAGGAGCACGACGAAGCCGACGCCGAAGACCAGGACCGCGAAGAAGACCAGGAAGGTCGCGAGGCCCCGGCGCATCCCTCGTGCCGCCATGCGCCCGACCGCCGGCTCGATGGCCAGGGCGAGGAAGAACGCGAGCAGGATGTTGACGAGGAGGCCGACGAGCTGGTGGAAGGCCCAGCTGCCGAGCAGGAAGCAGGAGTAGAGCGCGAGGGCCAGGACGAGGGCGCGCGGCAGCCAGCGCGGCATCCGTGCCGCCGCGGCCGCCGAAGGCACGGGTGGCGCCGCCACGGCCCCGGAGGCGGACGGCTCCAGGGTGCCGCGGTCGCTCGCCTCGCCGGCCCCGTCGCGGGCACCGGCGGTCACGTCCGCGGGAGCCGTCGGTCCGGTGGGAGTCGTCGGTCCGGTGGGAGTCGTCGGTCCGGTGGGAGTCGTCGGTCCGGTGGGAGTCGTCGGTCCGGTGGGAGTCGTCGGTCCGGTGGGAGTCGTCGG
>NZ_JBWKCA010000013.1:0-29369 GCF_056436715.1 Streptomyces sp. NPDC043176 | reverse complement strand
GGTCCGGTGGGGGCTGTCGGTCCGGTGGGGGCTGTCGGTCCGGTGGGGGCTGTCGGTCCGGTGGGGGCTGTCGGTTCTGTCTTGTCGTTGTCGTCAGTCGGGGCCACCCCGCCAGTCTCGCGCACCGCGCGGACATTCCCCCCGGGACCCCGCACATCACCGCCGGTCACCCGGCCGTTGGCCGGACGGTCACCGCTCGTCGACGCGCAGGCCGGTCACCGCTTGTCGGCAGGTACGTCGACGGCCGCGCAGACCGCGCGCCACACGTCCTTCGCCTCCCAGCCGGCGTCCAGCGCCTCGCGCACCGTCCGCCCGCCGAGTTCCGCCATCACGTGGTCCCGCGCGAAGGACTCGGCGTAGGACGAACCGAAGTGGTCCGCCATCCGTTCCCAGAAAATCGTCAACCGCATGACTCCAGTATCCCGCTCCCAAGAGTGCAGCCCGCTCTCCAGGCCTTGTCACCGCGACTTTCCGCCCTACGGTCGGAGCATGGCCGAAAAACCCCTCTCCTCCCCGCCCTCGACCCCCCTGGCCCGCGCCGAGCGCTTCGTCTGGCTGACGGCCCGGGTCCTCGAACAGCACCGCTTCGCCTACCACTTCCTGCGCGGCGGCCCGGACCAGGTCGAGGCGGCCCTCCTCGCGTACCTCAACGAGGACGGCGGCTACGGCCACGCGCTCGAACCCGATCTCCGCGGACCGGTCAGCCAGCCCCTCCACACGGCGCAGGCGCTGCGGGTCCTGGACTCCATCGGCCGCTGCGGCGGACTGCGCGTGGAGCGGATCTGCCGCTACCTCACGGACGTGTCGACGCACGACGGCGCGCTCCCGGCGATCCACCCGTCCCAGGCCGGCTACCCGTCGGCGCCGTTCGTCCCGGTCGTCGACTCCCCGCCGAGCTCCCTGCTCGCGACCGGTCCCGTGGTCGGGCTGCTGCACCGCAACCAGGTCTGGCACGCCTGGCTGTTCCGGGCCACCGAGTTCTGCTGGGCGGCCGTCGAGTCGCTGGAGAAGTCGCATCCGTACGAGGTGATGGCCGCCGTCGCGTTCCTCGACGGAGCCCCGGACCGCCCGCGCGCGGAGGCCGCCGCCGACCGTCTCGGCCGGCTGGTCCGCGAGCAGGGGCTCGCCGTCCTGGACCCCGACCGGCCGGACGACCACCCGGTCGCGGACGGCTACGCGCCCGGTGAGCACCACTTCCCGCACGACTACGCGCGCGTGCCGGACTCGCTGGCCGCGCACTGGTTCACGGACGAGGAGATGGCCCGGTCCCTGGACCGGCTCGCGGCCGACCAGCAGGAGGACGGCGGCTGGCCGATCCGCTGGCGCGCCTGGGCGCCCGGTTCCGCCCTGGAGTGGCGGCCGATCGTCACGGTCGAGGCGCTGCGCACCCTCCGCGCCCACGGCCGTCCCATCGGCTGAGCCGGGCGGCGGCCCCGGACGGCACGGCGGCCCGGGGCGGCCGCCGTGCGCCCCGGGCTCACCAGCCCAGGGCCCGTACCCCCGCCGTGACCGCGACGGCCGCACCCACGACGACCAGGAACGGGGCCCGCAGAACGAGCGCGACGGCGGCGGCGGCCAGTCCGGCGGCCCGGGCGTCCAGAACGAGCGAGCCGCCCGCGCTGAACGTCTGCTGGGCGGTGAGCGCGGCGAGCAGGGCGACGGGCAGGAGGGCCGCGAGCCGCTGCACGAGCGGCCGCTCCAGGGTTCCGGCGGGGACGAGCAGGCCGACCAGCTTCATCAGGTAGCACCCGGCGGCGGTCAGGCCGATCGCGATCCACACGTTCATCGGGAGTCCTCCTCCGTCGCCTGCGGGCCCGCCCCGGCGTCGGGGCCGGTCCGGTCGGCGCCACCGGTCGCGGCGCTCGTCCGCCGGCCCTGGAACCAGAGCACGGCGGGCGCGGCCAGGGCGGCGGCGAGGACCGGGACGCCGGCGGGCAGGACGGGCAGCAGCCCGAGGCCGAGCAGGACGGCGATCCCGGCGGTGGCCCGCTCGGTGGCCGACTTCAGCATGGGGGCGAGCAGGGCCAGGAAGACGGCGGGGCCGGCCGCGTCGAGGCCCCAGGCCGCCGTGTCGCCGAGTGCCTCGGCGCCGAGCGCCCCGAGCAGCGTGGTGACGTTCCACAGGACGTAGAGCGTGAGGCCGGTGACGGTGAAGCCGACGCGCGCCGCCCGCCGGGACGGCTGCGCGAGGGCGACCGCGGTCGTCTCGTCGATCACCCAGTGCGCGGCGAACGGCCTGACGGCCTTCGGCAGGGCGAGGAGCTGGGAGAGCCGGAGGCCGTAGAAGGCGTTGCGGGTGCCGAGGAAGAAGGCCCCCGCGGCGGCCGTGAACGGGTTGCCGCCCGCGGCGAGTGCGCCGACGAGGGCGAACTGCGAGGCTCCGGTGAAGACGAGCAGGCTGAGCGCGCAGGTCTGGAGGAGGCCGAGTCCGGCGCCCGCCGAGGTGACGCCGAAGGCGAACCCGGAGAGACCGACGGCGACGCCGACACCCAGGGCGTCGCGCACGACCGCCGCGTCGGGTTTCGCCGGTGTGCCGCCGTCGCGTATGACGGGAGGAGCTGTCTGTTCTGCCACGTCAGGGACGTTACGGCAGCCGCGGTCGGCCGGTCTTGTACGTTCTTGCGCCCGACCCGTCCGGACCGTCCTGGTCGTCCGGGCCGTCCTGGTCGTCCGGGCCGTCCGGGGAGCCCGGTCCGCCCGTCCGGGCCGTCCTGGCTGTCCTGGGAGCCAGGTCCGCCCGTCCGGGCCGTCCTGGCCGTCCCACGCGCCCCGCCCGTCCCGTAGCGCCTGGCCCGTTTCGCGAGCGCCCGGCCCGCCTCCTAGGCGGCAGGTCCACCCGGGCCGCTCGACGCGCCGCCGCCCCGGACACCACGGACGCCACGCGCGCGCTGGTACGCGCCCGGCGGCACCCCGACGCTGCGGGTGAAGTGCCGGTTGAGGTGCGACTGGTCGGTGAACCCCACGGCGGCGGCCGCGTCAGCCGGGGCCGTCCCCGCGTCGAGGAGCCGTCTGGCCCGGCGTACGCGCGCGTCCGTGAGCCAGGTGTGTGGCGGCATCCCGTACGCCGACCGGAAGGCCCGGAGCAGGGCGAAGGGGCTGGTGCCCAGGTCGGCGGCGAGGCGCTCCAGGGTCGGCGGTTCGGCCATCCGCTCCTCCAGGACGGCACGCGCGCGTGCCGCGTCCCGAGCGCCCGCCGAGCGGGGCGGGAGCGGCGTGATCAGCCCGCCGTGGCTGCGCAGCATGCGGGCCGTGACGAGCCGGAGCAGGCTGTCCGCGGCGAGCGCGTTGCCCTCCTCGGCGGCCCGGTGGACGCCGACGACGAGCCGGGCGGCGTACGGGTCGTCGACGACGGGCGACGTGAAGCCGGCCGAGCCCCGCAGGGCGAGGGTGTCGGCGGCGATCGAGCGGACGATCTCCGCGTCGGGGTAGATCGTGCGGTACGTCCAGCCCTCGGGCACGCCCGCGAACCCGGTGTGCGAGGTGTCCGGGTTGACCAGGGCGATCTGCCCCGGACCGGCGTGGACCAGTTCGTCCCGGTAGTGGAAGGCCTCGACGCCCTCGGTGATCGCGGCGAACACGAAGGTCTCGTGGGTGTGCCGGGCGAAGGCCTTGCGGATGTAGTGGGCGTGCAGCAGGTCGACGCCGGGCAGCTCGGAGTACTGCCAGTAGCGCGCCCGCTCCCCGCTCGTCATGCCTCCATTCTGCGCCCGGGGCCCGCCGGGACTTCCGCCCGGGCCCGGGCGCCTTCGCCGCGGGGCCGCGCACGGGTGCGGGCGGGGCCGCCGCACGGTTTTCCACAGGTCCCGGCGGTTGTCAGTGGCGGGGTGCACGATGGGGGCATGGTCAGGTCCGCGCTCGACTCGTTCTCCCCCGCGACCCGTGGTTGGTTCACCGGGGCCTTCAGCGCGCCCACGGCGGCACAGGAAGGCGCCTGGAAGGCCATCGGCGAGGGCTCCGACGTGCTGGTCGTCGCGCCGACCGGCTCGGGCAAGACGCTGGCCGCCTTCCTCGCCTCCCTGGACGGGCTGGCGTCCACGCCGCCGCCCGCCGAGGCGAAGAAGCGCTGCCGCGTGCTGTACGTGTCGCCGCTGAAGGCCCTCGCCGTGGACGTCGAGCGGAACCTGCGCTCGCCCCTGACCGGCATCCGGCAGGAGTCGGTGCGCCTCGGGCTGCCGGAGCCGGACATCCGGGTCGGGATCCGCTCCGGCGACACCCCGCCCGCCGAGCGCCGGGCGCTCGCCACCCGGCCGCCGGACATCCTGATCACCACCCCCGAGTCGCTGTTCCTGATGCTGACCTCCGCCACCCGGGAGGCCCTGTCGGGCGTGGAGACGGTCATCCTGGACGAGGTCCACGCGGTCGCGGGCACCAAGCGGGGCGCGCACCTGGCGCTCTCGCTGGAGCGGCTCGACGAGCTGCTGCCCCGCCCGGCGCGCCGGATCGGCCTGTCGGCCACGGTCCGCCCGGTGGACGAGGTGGCGCGCTACCTCTCCCCGAAGCGCGCCGTGGAGATCGTCCAGCCGCCGTCGGGCAAGGAGTTCGACCTCTCCGTGGTCGTGCCCGTCGAGGACATGGGCGAGCTGGGGGGCTCACCGGCGTCCGAGGGCAAGGACGGCGGGGACAAGCCGTCGATCTGGCCGCACGTCGAGGAGCGGATCGCCGACCTCGTCCAGGCCCACCGGTCGACGATCGTCTTCGCGAACTCCCGCCGCCTGGCCGAGCGCCTCTGCAACCGGCTGAACGAGATCGCGTACGAGCGGGCGACCGGCGAGCCGCTGCCCGAGGGCGCTCCCCCCGCCCAGGTCATGGCCCAGTCGGGAGCGGCGCAGGGTGCTCCGCCGCTGCTCGCCCGGGCCCACCACGGCTCGGTGTCGAAGGAGCAGCGCGCCCAGGTGGAGGAGGACCTGAAGGCGGGCCGCCTGCCCGCCGTGGTGGCCACCTCCAGCCTGGAGCTGGGCATCGACATGGGCGCGGTGGACCTGGTCGTCCAGGTCGAGTCGCCGCCCTCGGTCGCCTCCGGGCTCCAGCGCGTGGGGCGCGCGGGCCACCAGGTCGGCGCGGTGTCGACGGGCGTGGTCTTCCCCAAGTACCGGGGCGACCTGGTGCAGGCCGCGGTGGTCACCGAGCGGATGCGCGTCGGCTCCATCGAGTCGATGCGGATCCCCGGCAATCCGCTGGACGTCCTGGCCCAGCAGCTGGTCGCCATGGTCGCGCTCGACACCTGGCAGGTGGACGACCTGCTGGCCGTGGTCCGCCGGGCGGCGCCGTTCTCGTCGCTGCCGGAGTCGGCGTTCACCGGCGTCCTGGACATGCTGGCGGGGCGCTATCCCTCGGACGCCTTCGCCGAGCTGCGCCCGCGCGTGGTGTGGGACCGGGTCGCCGGGACGGTCACCGGCCGGCCGGGCGCGCAGCGGCTCGCCGTCACCTCCGGCGGCACGATCCCCGACCGCGGCCTGTTCGGCGTCTTCCTGGCCGGCTCGGACCCCAAGAAGGGCGGCGGCCGCGTCGGGGAGCTCGACGAGGAGATGGTGTACGAGTCGCGGGTCGGCGACGTCTTCACGCTCGGCACCACCTCGTGGCGGATCGAGGACATCACCCGGGACCGGGTGCTCGTCACGCCCGCGCCGGGTGTGCCCGGCAGGCTGCCGTTCTGGAAGGGCGACCAGCTCGGCCGGCCCCTCGAACTGGGCCGGGCCGTCGGCGCGTTCCTCCGCGAGGTCGGCGCCCTCTCCGACGAGGACGCGCGGCTGCGGCTGCTCGCCGCCGGCCTGGACGCCTGGGCCGCGGACAACGTCCTCGCCTACCTCAGGGAGCAGCGCGAGGCCTGCGGGCACGTGCCGGACGACCGGACGATCCTCGTCGAGCGCTTCCGGGACGAGCTCGGGGACTGGCGGGTCGTCATCCACTCCCCGTTCGGCGCGCAGGTGCACGCTCCCTGGGCGCTGGCGCTCGGCGCCCGTCTGGCCGAGCGGTACGGCATGGACGCGCAGGTGATGCACGCGGACGACGGCATCGTGCTGCGCCTGCCGGACGCGGACCTGATGGGCCTGGAGATGGGCCTCGACCTCCTCGACCACGAGCCGGTGGATCCGGGCCGGCACCTCGACACGGCGTACGACGCCGACAAGGCGCCGATCGGCGCGGCCGACGCCCTCTTCGACAAGGGTGAGATCGGGCAGATCGTCACCGACCAGGTGGGCGGCTCCGCGCTGTTCGCCTCCCGGTTCCGCGAGTGCGCCGCGCGCGCCCTGCTGCTGCCCAAGCGGAACCCGGGCAAGCGCACCCCCCTCTGGCAGCAGCGGCAGCGCGCCTCGCAGCTCCTCCAGGTGGCGAGCGAGTTCGGCTCGTTCCCGATCGTCCTCGAAGCGGTCCGCGAGTGCCTCCAGGACGTCTTCGACGTCCCCGGGCTCACGGAGCTGATGGGCGACATCGAGGCCCGGAGGGTCCGGCTCGTCGAGGTGACCACCCCCGAGCCGTCGCCCTTCGCCCGCTCGCTGCTCTTCGGCTACGTGGCGCAGTTCCTGTACGAGGGGGACTCCCCGCTCGCCGAGCGGCGGGCGGCCGCGCTGTCCCTGGACTCGCGGCTGCTCGCGGAGCTCCTCGGCCAGGCGGAGCTGCGCGAGCTGCTCGACCCCGAGGTCCTGACCGAGCTGGAGCGGGAGCTCCAGTGGCTGACGGAGGACCGGCGGATCAAGGACGTGGAGGGCGTCGCCGACCTGCTGCGGGTCCTGGGTCCCCTGACCGACGCCGAGCTCGCCGAGCGGGGCGCGGAGCCGGGCTGGGCGCCGGAGCTCGCGACCGCGCGACGCGCCATCCCGGTCCGGATCGCGGGCCTGGAGCACTGGGCGGCGATCGAGGACGCGGGCCGGCTCCGGGACGCCCTGGGCACGGCCCTGCCCGTCGGCGTGCCCGAGGCGTTCACCGAACCGGTCAAGGACCCGCTGGGCGACATCCTCGCCCGGTACGCGCGCACCCACGGCCCGTTCACCTCCTCGGGAGCCGCCCACCGCTTCGGCCTGGGGACGGCCGTCACCGACGGCGCCCTCCAGCGGCTCGCCGCGTCGGGCCGGGTGGTCCAGGGCGAGTTCCATCCCTCCGGCATCGGCCAGGAGTGGTGTGACGCCTCCGTCCTGCGCCGGCTGCGGCGCCGCTCCCTGGCAGCTTTGCGCCACGAGCTGGAGCCGGTGCCCCCGGCGGCCCTCGCCACCTTCCTGCCGCAGTGGCAGCACCTGGGGAGCAACAGCCTGCGCGGCATCGACGGCCTCGCCCGCGCGATCGAGCAGCTCCAGGGCGCTCCGGTCCCCGCCTCCGCCCTGGAGAAGCTGATCCTGCCGTCGCGGGTCAGGGACTACTCCCCGGCGCTCCTGGACGAGCTGACGACCACCGGCGAGGTCCTGTGGGCGGGTGCCGGGTCGCTCCCCGGCAAGGACGGCTGGGTCTCCCTGTACCTCGCGGACGCGGCGCCCCTGCTCCTGCCGGCGCCGCACCCGCTGGAGCTGTCCGCGCTGCACGAGTCGGTGCTCATCGCCCTGACCGGCGGGTACGGCCTGTTCTTCCGCCAGATCGCCGACCAGATCCGGGCCACCACCCACCCCGAGGCCGGCGACCCCCAACTCGCCGACGCCCTCTGGGACCTGGCCTGGTCGGGTCGGCTCACCAACGACACCCTGGCCCCGCTGCGCGCGCTGCTCGGCTCCGGCCGCACGGCCGGCTCCACCGCCCACCGCGCACGCCGCACGATCCCCCGCGGCAGGTACGGCACCCTGACCGCGGCCGCCCGCCCGGCCTCCCGCACCGGCCCGCCCACGGTCTCCGGCCGCTGGTCGCTGCTGCCTCCGGCCGAGCCCGAACCGACCCACCGGGCCCACGCCCTCGCCCGTACGCTCCTGGACCGGCACGGGGTCGTCACCCGCGGCGCGGTGGCCGCCGAGGGCGTCGAGGGCGGCTTCTCGGCGACGTACCGCATCCTGGCCGCCTTCGAGGACAGCGGCCAGGCCCGCCGCGGCTACGTCGTCGAGGGGCTCGGCGCGGCCCAGTTCGCGATGGACGGCGCCGTGGACCGGCTGCGCGCCGCCGCGACCGCCCGCGACCGCGGCGCCGAGGCCGCCACCGGCCCCCGCGCCCTGGTCCTCGCCGCGGCCGACCCGGCGAACGCCTACGGCGCCGCGCTCCCCTGGCCCGAGCCACCCGCCGGCGCCGGCCACAAGCCGGGCCGCAAAGCCGGCGCGATGGTCGTCCTCGTCGACGGCGAACTCACGCTCTACATGGAGCGCGGCGGCAAGACCCTCCTCTCCTGGGCGACCGCCCCCGACGACCCCGCACTCACGGCCGCCGCCGAGGCCCTCGCGGCATCCGCCCGCGGCGGCGCGCTGGGCACCGTCACCCTCGAACGCGTCAACGCGGCCCCCGCCCTCACCTCGCCCCTCGCCCGCCCCCTCGAATCCGCCGGCTTCGTCGCCACCCCCAAAGGCCTCCGCCTCCGCCCCTGACCCCACACCCCCTGCCCTCTGCGGCCCCCGCCCCCACCGCGCAGGCCCGCATCCCGCCACACAGGCCCGCACCCACCGCCGTGTGGCCCCGGGCCCATCGGCGCATGGGCCTGCACCCGCCGCCGCGTAGGCCTTGCACCCCACCGCCATGTGGCCCCACGCCCACCGCCGCGTAGGCCGCGCCCACCACCATGTGGCCCCACGCCCACCCCCCCGACCGGGCCCCCGCCGCCTGCCCCTTTCATGGGCCCCCGCCCGCGCGGGCCCGCGCCCACTCCCGTGTGCGCCCGCTCCCACCACCGCGTGGGCCTGCGCCACCGCACCCCGCCCGCGCGGGCCCGCCGCCGGCTGCCCCGTGTGGGCCTGCGCCCGCGGGGACCCTCGCCCACCCGCCGTGTGGGCAATCGTCCCGCTGGGCGGGGCGGGTGGGCACACGGGACGGCGCCCTCGGCGGCGCCTCCGCCCCTTGTGCCCTGGCCCGCACCCCCCAGTCCGGTGCGCACGGGGTGCGGGTTCAGGCGCGGAAGCCTGGGCCCGGCAAAGGGCGCCGTCCGTTGTGCCCACCCGTTCCGCCCCAGCGGAACGATTGCCCACAACGGGGGTGGGCGAGGGGGCCTCGGCGGGGCAATCGCCCACAACGCGCGGGGCGGCGGGCGTTACGGGTGGGCACCGCCCCAGCGGAACGATCGCCCACAACGCGGCAGGGCGAGGGCGCGGCCCACAACGCGGGGGCGGGCGCAGCCAACAACGGGCGGGGGCACGGCCCACAACGGGGTGAACGGGCGCAGCCACCAACGGGCGGGGGCGCAGCCCACAACCGGCGCGGGCACAGCCAACAACGGGGTGAACGGGCGCAGCCACCAACGGGCGGGGGCGCAGCCCACAACCGGCGCGGGCACAGCCAACAACGGGCGGGGCGCGGCCCGCAACCGGCGCGGGCACGGCCCACAACGGGGTGACCAGGCACAGCCAACAACGGGCGGGGCGCAGCCCGCAACCAGCGGGGCGGGGCCGAACGACGCGGGAGCGCGGGCACGGGCCCCGCCTCCGCGGAACGATGGCCCGCGCAAGCGACCCGCGGCCAGGCGCGCCGGCCGCGCGCCGGCCGCGCCCCGCCGGGGACACAATGGACGCGTGCCCGAAGGAGACACCATCTGGCAGGTCGCCCACCGCCTGCACGCCGCCCTGGCCGGCCAGGTCCTCACCCGCGCCGACCTCCGCGTCCCCCGGTTCGCCACCGCCGACCTCACCGGCCGGACGGTCCTCGACGTCACCCCGCGGGGCAAGCACCTGCTCGCCCGGATCGAGGGCGGGCTCACCCTCCACTCGCATCTGCGGATGGACGGTGCCTGGCGCATCCAGCCCACCGGGGAGCGCCCGCGCGGCGGCCCGGAGCACCAGATCCGGGCGATTCTCGGGAACGCCGAGTCGACCGCGTACGGCTATCGGCTCCCGGTCCTGGAGCTGGTCCGCACCGCCGAGGAGTCCCGCGTGGTCGGCCATCTCGGCCCGGACCTCCTGGGCCCCGACTGGGATCCGGAGGAGGCGGAGCGCCGGTTGTGCGCCGATCCGGCCCGACCGCTCGGCGAGGCCTTGCTGGACCAGCGCAACCTGGCGGGCATCGGCAACGTGTACAAGTCGGAGCTGGCGTTCCTCGCGGCCGTCTCGCCGTGGCTGCCGGTCGGCGACCTCGGCCCCGACGTCCCCGCACGGCTGGTGGCGACCGCCCACCGTCTCCTGGAGGCGAACAGGGAGCGCCCTGACCGCCGTACGACCACCACCGCGCGCTTCCCGGGCACCCCGCTCCATGTCTACGGCCGTGAGGGCCGCGCCTGTCTGCGCTGCGGCGCCCGCGTCCGCAAGGCCGACGCCGAGCCGGGGAACGGCGACCGGATCACGTACTGGTGCCCCGGCTGCCAGCCCGGCCCCACCCGGAGCGGACCCGGATCAGGCGCCGCCTCCCGCACCCACCCCACTGATTGACGATCCGTCAGATCCGGTCGTACGGTCCGGACATGAGCTTCTCGGCGTACGACCTCACCGGCCGCTCCGCGTTCGTCACCGGCGCCGCGAGCGGGATCGGCCACGCGACCGCGACCCTCCTCGCCCAGGCGGGCGCCACCGTGCACTGTGCGGACCTCGACGAGCACGGGCTGAAGGAGACCGCCGCGCTGATCGCACGCGACGGGGGCTCTGCACACGTCCACGCCCTGGACGTCACCGACCGGTCCGCCCTGGCGGCCGCCGTGGCCTCGGCGGGCCCGCTCCACGTCATGGCCGCCATCGCCGGCATCATGCACACGAGCTCGGTCCTGGAGACCCGCGACGAGGACCTCGACCGCGTCTTCTCGGTGAACTTCAAGGGGGTCCTGTACGCGTGTCAGGAGGCGGCGCGTTCGATGATCGCCTCCGGCACCCGGGGCTCGATCGTCACGATGGCGTCGGGCGCGATGGACACCGCCGGCCCGGGCCTCCTCTGCTACAGCGTCACCAAGGCGGCCGTCGTCCAGCTGACCAAGACCCTGGCGGTGGAGGCGGGCCCGCACGGCATCCGGGTCAACGCGGTCGCGCCGGGATGGATCCGCACGCCCATGACCGACCGCCACGAGCCGGCCGCCCAGCGGCAGGCCGAGGCAGCGATGGTCCGTCACTCGCCGCTGGGGCGCGTCGGGGAGGCCGAGGACATCGCCCACGCGGTCCTGCATCTGGCCTCGGACGCCTCCTCGTTCACGACGGGTCAGATACTCCGCCCGAACGGCGGCGTCGCCATGCCCTGGTGACCAAGGACCCGTGCCCGGCGGCGGACCGCCGGGCGGATGCGGTGACGTGCACGGGCAGCAGGCTGAGTCCCCAGCCTCCCGCGATCACCGCGCCCTCCACGGGCCCGGTCTCTCCCGGCACCAGCAGCAAGCGCACCAGCGCCCACCACCACACTCCTCCGGCCACCAGCCCGACCGCGACCAGCGCGAGCGTCACCGGCGGAAAACGTCGCCGTACCATGGCCGCCTCCTGCGGTCGACGCTAGACCGGCAGGATCACCCGGCGGGAGGGCGCACCGGGGCCAGCCCCGGCGCACGCCGTGCGTATCGCCACGGGGGGCCTACACGCTCTCCGCCGTGAACATCCACGCGTGCTTCTCGAGGTCGCCCGTCAGGGCGATGAGAAGGTCCTGGCTGATCGGGTCGGGGTCGGCGGTCGCGTCGATGCGTTCCCGCATGCGGGCGGTGACGGCATTCAGGGCGTCGACGAGGATCCGGACCGCTTCCACGTCCTTGATCCACCCCTCCGGGACCGTGCCGACGGCGCTGGAGGAGGCGACGGTCGCCGCGCGGCCGTCGGGGTTCACACCGAGGGCCGCGGCCCTCTCCGCCACCGTGTCGGAGTGCAGCCGCGCGGTGTCGACGACCTCGTCGAGCTGCAGATGGACGGAGCGGAAGCGTGGACCGACGACGTTCCAGTGGACCTGCTTGGCGACCAGGGCGAGGTCGACGAGGTCGACCAGCGCCCCCTGGAGAGCGTTGCCGACCGTCTTGAGGTCGGTCTCGGACAACGGGCTCTTCACCACGGACATGCTGAATCTCCAACCAGACGTTCGTTTCCTCACCATGGCACGCCTGTCCGGTATCCGGCATTTCAAACAAACCACCCGGGGGACCCCGGAGACGGAGAAAGGCCCCGACCGGCACCCCGCAGGGCGCCGACCGGGGCCTCGCCCCACGTGCTTCGGTTCAGGCGGCGACGACGTTGACCGCTTCCGTGGGCGCCTTGATGGTCACCCGCTCGGTGGGCACACCTGCCACCGACGTCACCGACACCGAATTGAGCCTCGGGCGCACCGGTGTCGGCACCGGTTCGCTCGATGCTGCCGACTCGGCCAGTTCGGCGAGCGACAGCTCGTCGCTCACTTCGCGCATGAGCTCGGACATCCGTACGTCCAGCGCGTCGCAGATCGCGGAGAGCAGCTCGGAGGAAGCCTCCTTCTGCCCCCGCTCCACCTCGGAGAGATAGCCGAGCGAGACTCGGGCGGACGAGGAGACTTCGCGCAGAGTACGGCCCTGGCGCTGGCGCTGCCGACGCAGCACGTCACCCAGCAGGCGACGGAGCAGAATCATCGGTGGCTCCCTCCTCGGACCGCGTAGCCGCATCCTTCACGCCCCACCGTACCGCCTCGCGCTGCGGCCGTGCGGGGAGCGATGTCGTGTTCACTCAGGGCTGCAAACATCAATTCCCCCCGTTGTGTTCCGTATCCTGTGCCCGCGCATTTCCCGAGAGTTCCTCAAGGAGCAGTTCCAACACGCTCCGTACGCTCTCTCTACGGATGTCCGCGCGGTCGCCGTTCAACCGCAACGAGACCACTTTCCCGGCCCGGGCGCCCGTCGCGACCGGCCCCGCGACCGCCACGTAGACGGTTCCGACGGCCTGGCCGTCCTGCGGGTCGGGCCCCGCGACCCCGGTCGTCGAGATGCCCCAGTCGGCGCCGAGCCGGTCCCGTACACCGGCCGCCATCTGCAGCGCGACCTCCGGGTCCACCGCTCCGCGCTCCGCGAGGAGGGCGCGGTCGACGCCGAGGAGCTCGTGCTTGAGGGTGGTGGCGTAGGCCGTGACGGACCCCCGGAAGGCCTGGGACGCGCCGGGTACGCCGGTGAGCTCGGCGGCCACCAGACCGCCCGTGAGCGACTCCGCCGCGGCCAGCGTGTGATCACGCTCCGCGAGCAGCGCCAGTACCCGGGCGGCCTCGGTCATCGTGCCGATGCCTCCGGCCGTGCCGCCGCGCGCTCCGCGGCGAGCCCCTTGCGCCGGAGTACGACGGCCTGTCGCACATAGTCCAGACCGGTGACGACCGTCAGCACGACGGCCACGGCCATCACCCAGAAGCGCAGGGTGGCCAGCGGCCCGGTGAGCATCAGGACGTACATTCCGACGGCCGTGCCCTGGGCGAGCGTCTTCACCTTGCCGCCGCGGCTGGCCGGGATGACCCCGTGCCGGATGACCCAGAACCGCATGAGGGTGATGCCCAGCTCGCGGGCCAGGATGACCCCGGTCACCCACCAGGGCAGGTCCCCGAGAACCGAGAGGCTGACGAGTCCGGCCGCCATGATCGCCTTGTCGGCGATCGGGTCGGCGATCTTCCCGAAGTCGGTGACCAGGTTGTACGTACGGGCCAGGTGCCCGTCGAAGACGTCCGTGATCATGGCCACCGCGAAGGCGGCCCAGGCCCAGGCCCGCCACGCGGGGTCGTGTCCGCCGTCCTGGAACAGCAGGATCACGAAGCCCGGCACGAGCACGAGCCGGATCATGGTGAGGATGTTGGCGATGTTCCACAGGCTGGCCTGGTTGACGGCCGCCGCGCCCAGCTTTCCGCGGGGCGCCGGCCTACCGGTCCCGCCCGTCGCGGATGCCGGGACTCCGGTCATCTGCCCGCCTCCTCGAAAAGACACTCGGCCACCAGGTCGACGCCTTCCGTGCCGACGACCTTCGCACCGACCATACGGCCCGGGGTCAGGTCGGGGCTCGTACCGTCGGCCGTGGTGAGGAACACCTGGCCGTCCGTCTCGGGCGCCTGGTGGGCGGCGCGGCCGATCCAGCCGTCCTCCTCGTCCAGGGTCTCGACGAGTACTTCCAGGGTCTCTCCGATGCGCTCCTCCGCGCGCTGCGCGGTGAGCTCCTCGGCGAGCCGTGACAGGTGGGCGAGACGCTCGTCGACGACCTCCTGGTCGAGCTTGTGCTCGTAGGTGGCGGCCTCGGTGCCGTCCTCGTCGGAGTAGCCGAAGACGCCGATGGCGTCGAGGCGGGCGTGGGTGACGAAGCGTTCCAGCTCGGCGAAGTCCGCCTCGGTCTCGCCGGGGAAGCCGACGATGAAGTTGGAGCGGGCACCGGCCGTCGGGGCCTTGGAGCGGATGGTCTCCAGGAGCTCCAGGAAGCGGTCGGTGTCGCCGAAGCGGCGCATGGCGCGCAGCACGTCCGGGGCGCTGTGCTGGAAGGACAGGTCGAAGTAGGGCACGACCTTGTCGGTCGACGTCAGGACGTCGATGAGGCCCGGCCGCATCTCGGCGGGCTGGAGGTAGCTGACGCGGACGCGCTCGATGCCGTCGACGGCGGCCAGCTCGGGCAGCAGGCTCTCCAGGAGCCGGATGTCACCGAGGTCCTTGCCGTAGGAGGTGTTGTTCTCGGAGACCAGCATGACCTCCTTCACGCCCTGCTCGGCGAGCCAGCGCGTCTCGTTCAGCACGTCCGAGGGACGGCGCGAGACGAAGGAGCCGCGGAAGGAGGGGATGGCGCAGAAGGAGCAGCGGCGGTCGCAGCCGGAGGCGAGCTTGACCGAGGCGACGGGGCTGGTGTCGAGCCGGCGGCGGAGCGGCGCGCGGGGCCCGGAGGCCGGGGCGAGCCCCTCGGGAAGGTCGGCGGGGGCGTCGACGGGGGCCTCGGCGGAGTCGCCGTGTCCCGGCAGGGCGACGGCCGCGGCCGCCTCCTGGCGCTCGACGGGCGACAGCGGCAGCAGCTTGCGCCGGTCACGCGGGGTGTGGGCCTCGACACTGCCACCGCTGAGGATGGTCTGGAGGCGGTTGGAGATGTCGGCGTAGTCGTCGAAGCCCAGGACGCCGTCGGCCTCCGGGAGGGCCTCGGCGAGCTCCTTGCCGTACCGCTCGGCCATGCAGCCGACGGCGACGACGGCCTGGGTCTTGCCGTGATCCTTCAGATCGTTGGCTTCGAGGAGGGCGTCGACGGAGTCCTTCTTGGCGGCCTCGACGAATCCACAGGTGTTGACGACGGCGACGTCCGCGTCCTCGGCGTTCTCGACGAGCTCCCAGCCGTCCGCTGCCAAGCGGCCTGCAAGCTCCTCCGAGTCCACCTCGTTACGGGCGCAGCCAAGAGTGACAAGGGCGACGGTACGGCGTTCGGGCATGGACTCAAGACTACTTCGTCCCGGCCGTTCCCCCGTCGCGCAGGGTTCACCTGCGCGACGGAGGTCACATCACGGCCCGGGCGGCGCGGCTCAGCCGGCCTCGGGGTCGCCCTTGGTGTAGGTCAGCCGCTCGACCTGGCCGGATTCGAACTTGTCCGCGACCTTCTTGCCGTTCACGTACAGCTCGATCGCGCCGGCGTTGCCGAGGACCAGGTCGATGCGCTCGTCGTCCTGGTAGGTCTTCGACTCGCCCTTGAGGAGGAGGCCGTCGAAGAGCAGCTTGCCGTCGTGCGCCTTGGCCGAGATCCAGCTCTTGTCGTCGACGGCGGTGAGCTTGACCGTGACCTTGTCCTGCGGGACGGCGGCGATCGCGCTCTCGGTGGGCTTCGGGGCGACGGGCTTGACCGGCTTCGGCTTGGCGGCGGAGGTCGCCTTCTCCGGCGCGGGGGCCGGGCCGCCGTCGGCAGCGGTGGTCCCCTTCGGAGCCTCGTTGCCGTTGAACATCGTGAAGCCGACGAAGCCGACGACGGCGACGATGGCCGCCACCATCGCGGCGGTCCAGTTGGGCCGGCGCGGCTCGGGGCGGATACGTTCCGCCTCGAACAGCGGGGCGGCGGGGGTGGGCGCGGGACGGCCACCGTGCTCGGCGTCGTACTGCTCGATCAGCGCGGCCGGATCGAGCCCGACGGCGCGCGCGAGGGTACGGATGTGGCCGCGGGCGTAGACGTCGCCGCCGCAGCGCGAGAAGTCGTCCTCCTCGATCGCGTGCACGATCGGAATCCGGACACGGGTGGAGGCACTGACCTCTTCGACGGTGAGACCGGCGGCGATTCGGGCCTGCTGGAGAGCGCGACCGATCGAGTCCCGGTCGTCTGCCGGGAACGTCCGGTCGTCTTCGGGGGAGTTGCCGATGGACACGAGAGCGCCTTTCGAGCGTGTAGCCACCTGCTGGACGTTCAGTCTATGGGTGGTACGAAAGGGTGGGGCAACCGGGCGGGTGCTGTTTGTACGCCATGAGGCTGGGACTTCCTTCTGTCCCACCGTCCAACTTGACGTACGGCCAGGGGAAACGGTTGCCCACCGTTCCCTTACGAGTGAGTCTCGGCCCGGTCTCGATCAGGTACCCGGCCTCCCCACCGCCACACGCACGTTGCTCCGGACGGGTCTACGCCCCCGTCTCCCCCCGGATCACGGCCAGCACGCCGTCCAGTTCGTCGGGCTTCACCAGGACGTCCCGCGCCTTCGAACCCTCGCTCGGGCCGACGATGTTCCGCGACTCCATCAGGTCCATCAGGCGGCCGGCCTTGGCGAAGCCGACGCGCAGCTTGCGCTGGAGCATCGAGGTGGAGCCGAACTGGGTGGAGACGACCAGCTCGGCGGCCTGGCACAGCAGGTCCAGGTCGTCGCCGATGTCCTCGTCGATCTCCTTCTTCTGCCGCTGGCCGACGGTGACGTCCTCCCGGAAGACCGGGGTCATCTGGTCCTTGCAGTGCTGCACGACGGCCGCGACCTCGTGCTCGGTGACGAACGCGCCCTGCATGCGGACGGGCTTGTTGGCGCCCATCGGCAGGAAGAGGCCGTCGCCCTTGCCGATCAGCTTCTCGGCGCCGGGCTGGTCGAGGATGACGCGGCTGTCGGCGAGCGAGGAGGTGGCGAAGGCGAGCCGTGAGGGCACGTTCGCCTTGATCAGACCGGTGACGACGTCCACCGACGGCCGCTGGGTGGCGAGCACCAGGTGGATGCCGGCCGCTCGGGCCAGCTGGGTGATGCGGACGATCGAGTCCTCGACGTCCCTCGGCGCGACCATCATCAGGTCGGCGAGCTCGTCGACGATCACCAGGAGGTACGGGTAGGGGTTCAGCTCGCGCTCGCTGCCCTCGGGCAGCTTGATCTTCCCGTCCCGGATCGCCTGGTTGAAGTCGTCGATGTGCCGGTAGCCGAACGCCGCCAGGTCGTCGTAGCGGAGGTCCATCTCCTTCACCACCCACTGGAGCGCCTCGGCGGCCCGCTTGGGGTTGGTGATGATCGGCGTGATCAGGTGCGGGATGCCCTCGTAGGCGGTGAGCTCGACCCGCTTGGGGTCGACCAGCACCATCCGGACGTCCTCGGGGGTCGCTCTTATCATGATCGACGTGATCAGGCAGTTGATGCACGAGGACTTTCCGGAGCCGGTGGCACCGGCGACCAGGACGTGCGGCATCTTCGCCAGGTTGGCCATCTCGTAGCCGCCCTCGACGTTCTTGCCGAGCGCGACGAGCATCGGGTGGTCGTCCTCCGCCGCGGCCGCGAGGCGCAGCACGTCGCCGAGGTTGACCATCTCGCGGTCGCTGTTCGGGATCTCGATGCCCACCGCGGACTTGCCGGGGATCGGCGAGATGATCCGCACGTCGGGCGAGGCCACGGCGTACGCGATGTTCTTGGTGAGGGCCGTGATCTTCTCGACCTTCACGGCGGGGCCGAGCTCGACCTCGTACCGCGTGACCGTCGGGCCGCGGGTGAAGCCGGTGACGGCCGCGTCGACCTTGAACTCGGTGAAGACGTTGGTGAGCGCGTCCACGACGGCGTCGTTGGCGGCGCTGCGCGTCTTGCCCGGCCCGCCGCGCTCCAGGAGGTCGAGCGAGGGCAGCGCGTACGTGATGTCGCCGGCGAGCTGGAGCTGCTCGGCCCGGGGCGGCAGGTCGGTCGGCTCGGGCGCCGGCTTGGTCAGGTCGGGTACGCCTCCGCCGGGGCGCCGGTCACCGCCGCGCGCGGGCGGTACGGGCGTGGCCGACGGCGCCTTGCCGGCCTTCTCGGCCTGTTCCGCGGCGGTCGCGGCCACGGCGGCGGCCCGGTCGGCGGTGACGTCCCTGGTGAGGTCGGCGACGATCGGCGACGGCGGCATGCCGTTGAGCACGGCGCCGTCGAGCGCGGCGGCCGCGGCCGCGGCGACGTCCACCGGGTCCATGCCGAGGTCGAAGGCGGGCGCCTCGGCGGAGCGGCGCGCGGACCGGCCGCGGCGCTCCGGCACCGCCGCCTCCGCCCGGTCCACGTCGTACGGCTCCGCGGGGCCGTGGGCGCGGCGGCGGGCGGGCCGGGGCCGGGCGGGCTGCGGACCGGCGTCCCGCCATTCCTCGTCGTACCCCTCCCGTCCGTCGTACCCCTCGGCCTCCGCCGGGTCGTACGCGGGTTCGACGATGCCGAGCCTGGCGCCGAGGGCGCGCAGCCGCTGCGGGATCGCGTTGACCGGGGTGGCGGTGACGACGAGCAGGCCGAAGACGGTGAGCAGCACCAGCATCGGGACGGCGAGGACCTCACCCATCATGAAGACGAGGGGCTGCGAGGCCGCCCAGCCGATGAGGCCGCCGGCGTCCTGCATGACCGCGCTGCCGTCGCCGCGCCCCGGCGAACCGCAGGCGATGTGCACCTGGCCGAGGACGCCGATGACGAGGGCGGAGAGGCCGATGCTGATCCGGCCGTTGGCCTCGGGCTTCTCCGGATAGAGGATGAGCCGGACGCCGATCGCGCCGAGCAGCAGCGGAACCAGCAGGTCGAGTCGGCCGAAGGACCCGGTCACCAGCATCTCGACGAGGTCGCCGACCGGCCCGCGCAGGTTGGACCAGGTGCCGGCGGCGACGATCAGCGCGAGGCCGAGCAGCAGCAGCGCGAGGCCGTCCTTGCGGTGGGCCGGGTCGAGGCCCTTGGCGCCACGCCCTATCCCTCGGAACATCGCCCCCACTCCGTGGGCCAGGCCGAGCCAGGCGCCGCGCGCGAGCCGGTAGACGCCGCCGGTCGGCGACGGGGCCGGCCGCGGGGCGGCCTTCTTCGCCGCCGTCTTCCGCGCGGGAGCCCGCTTGGCGGGCACGGCCTTCTTCGCCG
The DNA here is from genome assembly GCF_056436715.1 of Streptomyces sp. NPDC043176. NCBI lineage: Bacteria > Bacillati > Actinomycetota > Actinomycetes > Kitasatosporales > Streptomycetaceae > Streptomyces > Streptomyces sp. NPDC043176. Next base: position 10,121 of record NZ_JBWKCA010000013.1, on the reverse strand, counting down.
GCGCCTTCCTGGCGGGCGGTTTGGCGGGGGACTTCGCGGGTGCCGCCTTCTTCGCGGCGCCCGCCGTACGGCCGGCGCGCGGCTTCGCGGCGCCCGCCGTGCCCTGGGAACCCTTGCCGGACGTACGTGAAGCCATGGTGCTGAGGTTACCGGTGAAGCCACGGGCTGTCCGCCTCACCCGAACGTGTCGCCCGCGCCACGGCACGGTACTGACGCCCGATCACAACAAACCGGACAAGGGTGACGCTACGTCAGGCAGGAGCTCCCGCGGTCGACACGGTCGACCACGGGCCCGCGCCCGGCCGGCCCCGGGCGCGCCGGCTCAGCCCTGGGCGGGCAGCGTGGGCGCGGCGCCCGTGCCGGGCTCCAGCGCGTCGAGGGCGCGGCGCAGACCGGTGAGCTTGCGCTCCAGGTGCGCGGCGGTGGCGACGGCGGCCGCGTCGGCGGAGTCGTCGTCGAGCTGCTTCGACAGCGCCTCCGCCTGCTCCTCGACCGCCGCGAGCCGCGCGGAGAGCTCGGCGAGGAGACCCGCGGCCTCCTTGCCCTGGCCGCCCTCGCCACCGCCCTCCAACTGCAGCCGCAGCAGGGCGGCCTGCTCGCGCAGCTTGCAGTTCTTCATGTAGAGCTCGACGAAGACGGAGACCTTGGCGCGCAGCACCCACGGGTCGAACGGCTTGGAGATGTAGTCGACCGCCCCGGCCGCGTACCCGCGGAAGGTGTGGTGCGGGCCGTGGTTGATGGCGGTGAGGAAGATGATCGGGATGTCCCGGGTCCGCTCGCGCCGCTTGATGTGCGCGGCGGTCTCGAATCCGTCCATTCCCGGCATCTGGACGTCGAGCAGGATGACCGCGAAGTCGTCCGTCAACAGCGCCTTGAGCGCTTCCTCCCCGGACGATGCCCGCACCAGCGTCTGATCGAGCGCGGAGAGAATGGCCTCCAGCGCCAGCAGATTCTCCGGCCGGTCATCGACCAGGAGGATCTTGGCCTTCTGCACCATGCCCCGTCCTCCTCGTCCCGGCAACGGCTCGCCCCGGCTCCCGGAACCGGGGGAAGCACCGGGCGCCGCCCCAGAAGACGACTCCGTAACGCCGTCCGTCCTTGTGCCGGTCATCGTAGCCGCACCCTGCCCGTCGCCACACCCTGTCACCGCGATGTCACTGTGCACGTAGCAGAAACGCGGTGGGAGACCAGAAGGTTCCCCGTACACCGCCCTCTCACACGCCCGTGGCGACGTTCCGTCAGCGGAAGCCCGGGGGTCCGCGCGGAGCACCGCGCCGACCCCCGGGCACGGCTCACTCGCCCCGCATCCACTGCTCCATGACCGACAGCAGGTGATCGGGGTCGACCGGCTTGGTCACGTACGCCGAGGCGCCCGACTCGATCGCCTTCTCCTTGTCGCCCTTCATCGCCTTCGCCGTCAGGGCGATGATCGGGAGGCCGGCGAACTGCGGCATCCGCCGGATCGCGGTCGTCGTCGCGTACCCGTCCATCTCCGGCATCATGATGTCCATCAGGACGACCGTCACGTCGTCGTTCTGCTCCAGGACCTCGATGCCCTCCCGCCCGTTCTCCGCGTACAGCACCGCGAGACCGTGCTGCTCCAGGACGCTGGTGAGCGCGAAGACGTTGCGGATGTCGTCGTCCACGATGAGGACCCGCTCGCCGGAGAAGTTGAAGGTGCGGCGCGGCTCGACCTCCACCTCCTGCTCCGCCCGGTCCTGGGCGCCCGGCTCGCCTGACTGCCCCGGCACCGCGTTCCGCGTCCCCGTCGCCTCGGCCGCGGCCTTGCGCCGGTGCCGGAACAGCGCCCCGGCGCCGGACCGCGCCTCGGTCCGCACGGGCGGCGGCGGGAAGTGCGGGAACGGATGGATCGCCCCGCCCGTCCCCTCCTCCGCACCCTGCTGCGGGTCCTCGGCGTCCGTCCCGCCCTGCCCGTACCCGTGCGACGGGAGCTCCGTCGGGCTCAGCGGCAGGTAGAGGGTGAACGTCGAGCCGCGGCCGGGCTCGCTCGCCGCGAAGATCTCGCCGCCGAGCAGCCGCGCGATCTCCCGGCTGATCGACAGCCCCAGACCCGTACCGCCGTACTTGCGGCTGGTCGTGCCGTCGGCCTGCTTGAACGCCTCGAAGATGACCCGCATCTTGCCGGCCGCGATCCCGATGCCGGTGTCGGTGACCGAGAACGCGATCAGCGCCGCCTCCGGATCGCGCAGCGAACCGGCCTCCAGGAGCTGTTCGCGGATCGACTGCGGCACGTCCGCGCCCGCCGGCCGGATCACCAGCTCCACCGCGCCCGTGTCGGTGAACTTCACCGCGTTGGACAGGAGGTTGCGCAGCACCTGGAGCAGCCGCTGCTCGTCGGTGTGGAGCGTCGCCGGCAGCTCCGGCGAGACCCGCACCGAGAAGTCGAGCCCCTTCTCCGCCGTGAGCGGCCGGAAGGTGGCCTCGACGTAGTCGACGAGCTGGACGAGCGCGATCCGCGTCGGCGAGACGTCCATCTTGCCCGCCTCGACCTTGGACAGGTCGAGGATGTCGTTGATCAGCTGGAGCAGGTCCGAACCCGCCCCGTGGATGGTCTCCGCGAACTCGACCTGCTTCGGCGTCAGGTTCGTCTCGGCGTTGTCCGCGAGCAACTTGGCCAGGATCAGAAGCGAGTTGAGCGGGGTGCGCAGCTCGTGCGACATGTTCGCGAGGAACTCCGACTTGTAGCGCATGGAGACCGCGAGCTGTTCGGCACGCTCCTCCAGGACCTGCCGGGCCTCCTCGATCTCGGTGTTCTTCACCTCGATGTCGCGGTTCTGCCGGGCGAGCAGCTCCGCCTTCTCCTCCAGCTCCAGGTTGGAGCCCTGGAGCTCCTTCTGCCGGTGCTCCAGCTCGGCCGACCGCTCCTTCAGCTGCTCGGTGAGCTCCTGCGACTGCTGGAGCAGCACCTCGGTCTTGGTGTTGACGCTGATGGTGTTGACGGTGGTGGCGATCAGCTCGGCGAGCTGGTTGAGGAAGTCGCGCTGGATCTGGGTGAACGGCTGGAACGACGCCAGCTCGATCACACCGAGGACCTTCCCCTCGAAGAGGACCGGCAGCACGATCACGTGCGCGGGCGCGGCCTCGCCGAGCCCCGACGAGATCTTGAGGTAGCCCGGCGGCACGTTGACCTGGATGGTCCGCTTCTCCTCGGCCGCCGTCCCGATGAGCGTCTCACCGGGGCGGAAGGAGGTCGGCATGGAACCGGTGGAGTATCCGTAACTCCCGCGCATGCGCAGCTCGTACGAACCGTCGCCCTCGCCGACGAGTTCGGCGTCGCTGTGCGCGTGACCGGTCGGCATCGCGACGAAGAACGCGCCGTGCTGGGCCGAGACCACCGGCGTCAGCTCGCTCATGATGAGCGAGGCGACGTCGTCCAGGTCCCGGCGGCCCTGCATGAGGCCGGAGATGCGCGCCAGGTTGCCCTTCAGCCAGTCCTGCTCCTCGTTGGCGAGGGTGGTGTCGCGCAGGTTCGCGATCATCGTGTTGATGTTGTCCTGGAGGGCCTGGATCTCGCCCGCCGCGTCCACGCCGTCGATCTTGAGGTTGAGGTCGCCTCGGGTGACCGCCGTGGCGACGGCCGCGATGGCCCGCACCTGACGGGTCAGGTTCCCGGCCATCTCGTTCACCGACTCGGTCAGGTCGCGCCAGGTCCCGTCGACGTCCCGGACGCGTGCCTGGCCGCCGAGGATGCCCTCCGTACCCACCTCGCGGGCCACGCGCGTGACCTCCTCGGCGAAGTTGGACAGCTGGTCGACCATCGTGTTGATGGTGTTCTTCAGCTCCTGGATCTCACCGCGCGCGTCGATGTCGATCTTCTTGGTGAGGTCGCCCTTGGCGATGGCGGTGGTGACGGCGGCGATCTGGCGCACCTGACCGGTCAGGTTGGAGGCCATCGAGTTCACCGACTCGGTGAGGTCCTTCCAGGTGCCGGAGACGCCGGGCACCCGGGCCTGACCGCCCAGTTCGCCCTCCGTACCCACCTCACGGGCGACACGCGTGACCTCGTCCGCGAAGGACGACAGGGTCGTCACCATCGTGTTGACGGTCTCGGCGAGCTCGGCGACCTCGCCGCGCGCCTCGACCGTCACCTTCTTCGTCAGGTCGCCGTTGGCGACGGCCGCCGAGACCCGGGCGATGTTCCGCACCTGGCTGGTCAGGTTGTTCGCCATCAGGTTGACGTTGTCGCTGAGGTCCTTCCACGTGCCCGTGACACCGCGCACGCGTGCCTGGCCGCCGAGGATGCCCTCCGTACCCACCTCGCGGGCCACGCGCGTGACCTCGTCCGCGAAGTTGGACAGCTGGTCGACCATCGTGTTGACGGTCGTCACCAGCTCCAGGATCTCGCCCCGGGCGTCGACCGTGATCTTCTTCGACAGGTCGCCCATGGCGACGGCCGTGGTGACCTCGGCGATGTTCCGCACCTGGATGGTGAGGTTGTTCGCCATGAAGTTCACCGACTGGGTGAGGTCCTTCCAAGTGCCGGAGACCCCCTGCACCTCGGCCTGACCGCCCAGAATGCCCTCGGTGCCCACCTCGCGGGCCACCCGGGTCACCTGCTCGGCGAAGTTCGAGAGCTGGTCCACCATCGTGTTGAGGGTGTTCTTCAGCTCCAGGATCTCGCCGCGCGCGTCCACGTCGATCTTCTGCGACAGGTCACCGCGGGCCACCGCGGTGGCGACCTGCGCGATGTTGCGGACCTGGGTGGTGAGGTTCCCGGCCATGCCGTTCACCGAGTCCGTCAGGTCCCGCCACACCCCGGCCACGCCGGGCACCTGCGCCTGACCGCCCAGCCGCCCGTCCGTGCCCACCTCGCGGGCCACCCGGGTCACCTGGTCCGCGAAGGCGGAGAGCTGGTCGACCATCGTGTTGATGGTGTTCTTCAGCTCCAGGATCTCGCCGCGCGCGTCCACGTCGATCTTCTGCGACAGGTCACCGCGGGCCACCGCCGTCGTCACCTGGGCGATCTGCCGCACCTGCGACGTCAGGTTGCCGGCCATGAAGTTGACGGAGTCGGTGAGCTCCCGCCACCGCCCGGAGACGCCGTCCACGCGCGCCTGACCGCCGAGGCGGCCCTCCGTGCCCACGTCCCGGGCCATCCGCGTCACCTGGTCCGCGAACGACGACAGCTGCGACACCATCGTGTTGACGGTGTTCTTCAGCTCCAGCATCTCGCCGGCCACGTCCACCGTGACCTTCTGCGACAGGTCGCCGTTGGCGACCGCCGTCGTCACCTGCGCGATGTCCCGCACCTGACCGGTCAGGTTGCGGAAGGCGGTGTTCACCGAGTCGGTGAGGTCCTTCCACGTGCCCGCCGCGCCCGGCACCTCGGCCTGACCGCCGAGCAGACCCTCGACGCCGACCTCCCGGGCCACCCGGGTCACCTCGGAACCGAAGGCCGACAGCTGGTCCACCATCGTGTTGACGGTGTTCTTCAGCTCCAGCATCTCGCCGGCCACGTCCACCGTGACCTTCTGCGACAGGTCGCCGTTGGCGACCGCCGTCGTCACCTGCGCGATGTCCCGCACCTGCGTGGTGATGTTCCGGAAGACCGTGTTGACGGAGTCCGTGAGGTCCTTCCACGTGCCCGCCGCGCCCGGCACCTGCGCCTGACCGCCGAGGAGGCCCTGCGCACCGACCTCGCCCGACACCCGGGTCACCTCGTCGGCGAACGTCCGCAGCGTCTCGGTCATCTGGTTGATCGTGTCCGCCAGCTGCGCGATCTCACCGCGCGCGGAGACCCGCACCTTCTGCGACAGATCGCCGTTGGCGACCGCCGTCGTCACCTCGGCGATGCCCCTCACCTGATTGGTGAGGTTGCCCGCCATCGTGTTGACGGAGTCGGTGAGGTCCTTCCAGACGCCCGCGACCCCGGCCACCTCGGCCTGACCGCCCAGCTCGCCCTCCGTGCCCACCTCGCGCGCGACGCGGGTCACCTCGGACGAGAACGACGACAGCTGGTCCACCATCCGGTTGACGGTGTTCTTCAGCTCCAGCATCTCGCCGGCCACGTTCGCCGTGACCTTCTGCGACAGGTCGCCGTCCGCGACCGCCGTCGTCACCAGCGCGATGTCCCGCACCTGGGCCGTCAGCCGGTTCGCCATCGTGTTGACCGAGTCCGTGAGGTCCTTCCACGAACCGGACACCCCGCGCACCTGCGCCTGCCCGCCCAGCTTGCCGTCGGTACCCACCTCGACGGCGACCCTGGTCACCTCGGAGGCGAACACCGACAGCTGGTCGACCAGGTTGTTCGCGGTACGCGCGACCTTCAGGAACTCCCCGCGCAGCGGCCGTACGGTCCCGTCGGCACCCTCCGAACGCAGGTCCATCCGCTGGTCCAGGTCGCCCTCGGCCACCGCCGACAGGACCCGCCCCACCTCGGAGACGGGCCGGGCCAGATCGTCCACGAGCGCGTTCGCGGCCTCGATCGCCGCCGCCCACGCCCCCTCGCTGGCCCCCGCCTCCAGGCGCTCGGACAGCTTGCCCTCACGCCCGACCACCCGCCGGACCCGCGACAACTCCCCCGTCACGTGCATCTGCCGGTCCGCGACCTCGTTGAACACGGCGGAGATCTCCGCCATGACCCCGTCGCCGGACGCCGTGAGCCGCTTGCGGAAGTTCCCGTCCCGCATCGACACCAGCGCGGCCAACAGCCGCTCCAGCGCCTCCGCGTCCACCTGCACCGTCCCACCACGGGAACGTCCGCCCCTCGCGCGCGTGCCACTGCCGCCACGCCGCGTCGCCGTGCCAGACTCCACCGTGTCCCTCCCGAAAGGGGTCGACCGTACCGCTCCGGCTCACGCCGGTAGCCTGCCCAGTGTTTCACCGCGACCGAACCAGGCGATAACAGTTCGGCAGCTTCGCACAGCGTCCCTACCCCCCGGGGACGGAATCAGCGGTGACCGGCATCCGCTCGGACAGTGAAGGTAAGTAACCTGGCTTCCGGCTGTCCAACCGCCCCGGTCCGCCCGGCGGGGGCGGTGTGGTGCGCGCACGACCACCGGGCAGCGGGAGGGGCAGACCGAGCATGGCAGAGCCGGGCGTCGAGACGCGTACGAGGAGTGCTGTGATCACCGCGCGGGCGACTGCCAGCTTCGAGCCCGTCGGGCGGTCCGTCGCGGCCGCCCGCGCGTTCGTCAGGGACACCCTCCAGGGGTGGGGACACCCCGAGCTCGTCGACGACGCCGTCGTCCTCACCAGCGAGCTCGTCACCAACGCCGTCATCCACGCCGGCACGGCCGCGGACGTCCTCTGCCTCCGCTCCGACGACAGCATCCGCGTCGAGGTCGCCGACCGCTACCCCGAGCGCGAGATCCCCGTCCAGAGCGGCCGCTCCCTCGGCAGCCCCGACCGCGAGAACGGCCGCGGCCTCCTGCTCTGCGCCGCCCTCGCCCACCGCTGGGGAGTCGACTACTCCCCCACCCGCAAGCACGTCTGGTTCCACCTCGACCTCGCCCAGCGCCCGGTGGGCACCCGCTCCGCCGGCCCCGTCGTCCCCGACGCCCTCCTCCCGGTCACCGACAGCCGCGTCCGCGTCGCCGTCGTCCAGATCGACGAGTCCGGAACCGTCAGCGCCTGGAACGAGGACGCCGAGGACCTCTTCGGATACGGCTCCGAGCAGGTCATCGGCAAGCCCCTCGGCGACCTCGCCGCCTGGCCCCACACCCCCGGCATCGGCACCGGCCTCGCCGAGGCCCTGCGCCTCTCCCGCTGGGAGGGCAGCTACGGCATCCGCTGCGCCGACGGCCGCGTCGTCCCCGTCTACGCCTCGCACCTCCGCGTCCGCGACGCCCAGGGCGAGCCCTCCACCGTCTGCCTCCTGGTACGCGAGCACGAGCGGGCCGTCCTCCAGACCCCGCAGCGCCCCGCCGTCGAGCCGGGCTCGGAGAGCCGCACCGCCGACCCCTTCGAGGTCTTCATCGGCTCCCCCGCCCCCGACGACCTCGACGGCCTCCTCCAGCGCACGGTCGAACGCGCCCGCGACATGCTCGACGGCGACGCCGCCTTCCTCCTGCTCGCCACCGACGACGAGACGGAACTGGAGGTACGCGCGACCACCGGCCTCCCCGCCGCCCGCCAGCGCTTCGCCCGCGTCCCCGTCGAGACCGGCGCCAGCCGCTACGGCTCCGCCCGCATGCCCGCCGTCCACGAGGACCTGGCCGCCGTCCCCGGTGCCGTACCGCTCCTCGAAGGCACCGGCATGCGCGCGGTCGTCACCGTCCCGCTCAAGGTCGAGGGCCGTCTCACCGGCTCCCTCGGCGTCGCGGCCGAGACCGCGAACCGCTACTCCAACGAGGAGGCCCTGCGCCTCCAGTTCGCCGCCGACCGCATCGCCCTCGCCGTGGAGTCCGCCCGCCTCGGCGAGCTCGAGCGCCTGCGCCGCGGCTCCCTCAGCTTCCTCGTCGAGGCCTCCGACCTCCTGGCCGGCACCCTCGACCGGGACCAGACCCTGGCCCTGATGGCCCAGATGACGGTCCCCACCCTCGCCACCTGGTGCGCGGTCTACACGATCGCCGACCAGTCCTCCGACCCGTACCTCTCGTACGTGCTCCACGAGGACGAGGACCGCATCGACGGCCTCAAGGAGCTGCTCTCCTCCATCGCCCCGCCCGACCCGGTGCCGACCCTCGGCGCCCGCGTCTGGACCGCCCCGGGCGACGCCGCCCACCAGGCCGCGCTCACCGCCTCGGTCCGCGCCCTCGACCATCCGGCGAGCCCGCTCTCGTCCGGCATCGACATGACCCTGGCCACCGCCGGGACGGTCGCCGGCGAGACCGTCGTCCTGCCCCTGGTCGCCCGCAACCGGGTGATCGGCATGCTGACGCTCGGCCGCCCCTCCGAGGACCACTTCCGCCAGGAGATCCTGGAGCTGGCCGAGGACCTCTCCCGCCGGGCGGCCCTCGCCCTGGACAACGCCCGTCTGTACTCCGAGCGCGTGGCGATCAGCCAGTCCCTCCAGCGCAGCCTCCTCCCGCCCGGCCTCCCCGAGATCCCGGGCGTCGAGGTCGACGTCATCTACCGCGCCGCCGGCGAGGGAAACGAGGTCGGGGGCGACTTCTACGACCTCTTCCCCATCCGCGACGGCGCCTACGGCTTCGCCATCGGCGACGTCTGCGGTACGGGCCCCCAGGCCGCGGCCGTCACGGGCCTGGCCCGTCACGCCCTGCGTCTCCTGGCCCGTGAGGGCTTCGGCGGCCCGGCCGTCCTGGAGCGGCTCAACGCGGCGATCCTCGACGAGGGCGACCGCAGCCGCTTCCTCACCCTCCTCTACGGCGAGATGCGCCCCCAGCCGGACGGCTCGGCGATCCTCAAGGTCGTCTGCGCGGGCCACCCCCTCCCCCTGCGCCTCCGCCCGGACGGCACGGTGGTCCCGGCCGCGGAGCCCCAGCCGCTCCTCGGTGTCATGGAGGACCTGGAGCTGTACGAGCAGACCGTCACCCTCGAACCCGGCGACGTCCTCCTCTGCGTCACGGACGGCGTGACGGAACGCCGCGAGGGCACCCGGATGCTCGGCGACGACGGCCTCGCCGAAGTCCTCAAGACCTGTACGGGCCTGACGGCCGGCGCGGTCACCTCCCGCATCCTCCGCGCCGTCGAGCGCTTCGCCCAGGCCCCCGCCTCCGATGACATGGCCATCCTCGCCATGCGCCTCCGCGAGCCCGACCCCAGCTGACACACCCGGCCGGCCCTCCTCCCGAGGGCCGGCCCACCCGCTGCCCGTTCTCCACGACAACGCAAAAAAGGCCCCGCCAATTGGCGGGGCCTTTTTCTTTCGGAGCCCTTTAACGGAATCGAACCGTTGACCTTCTCCTTACCATGGAGACGCTCTACCGACTGAGCTAAAAGGGCAGGTGTTCGGCGGTGTCCTACTCTCCCACAGGGTCCCCCCTGCAGTACCATCGGCGCTGAAAGGCTTAGCTTCCGGGTTCGGAATGTAACCGGGCGTTTCCCTAACGCTATGACCACCGAAACTCTATGAAGTTGAACTCGACCGGCAACGGGAGTTCATTGTTTCAGAACTAACACAGTGGACGCGAGCAACTGAGGACAAGCCCTCGGCCTATTAGTACCGGTCAGCTCCACCCCTTACGGGGCTTCCACAT